>NZ_JBFNXW010000001.1:605409-908113 GCF_040811775.1 Balneola sp. MJW-20 | reverse complement strand
GGTGGTGAAATACGTATTGAATATTATTCCGATGATGATCTCGAAAGAATACTCAATCTTATTGACGAAATTGGTCATTAGATCTATTCTTACGGTTCTTGTTTTTACAACTGTAGTTCAGGCACAGTTGACAGAATATACCGCCCGCAAAACATTTCTTGGTGATCCGGTACACCCTGCACAAAACGAAGAAACTATTTCCGAGTTTCCGGAGCCAAAAAAAGTCTTATTGAGATCGGTGATGATCCCTGGCTGGGGACAGGTTACCAATAAACAGATCTGGAAGGTACCTATTGTTTATGGTCTTCTGGGCGGACTCACTTATTACAGCATTGATCTGCATAAGAAATATCATGATTACCGGGCGGCATATTATAACAGTGTGAACGGTGCAGAGTCTGACCTGAGGTTCGGTTCCACTCCCTCTTATATTTCACCCAATGCATCTGAGAGTTCGCTGAAGAACAACCGGGATTTTTTCAGGAACCGCAGGGATTTCATTTATGTAACCATCGGACTGGCTTATATTTTAAACATGGTTGATGCATACGTATATGCACATATGAGATCTTTTGATGTATCTGATGATCTCACTATGAGAACAGGAATTAAATCCGATATGGGAGTACTTGCATCAGGGCATCCCATTCCGGGCCTGTCTTTCACTTTTAATCTGAAATAGCAGTATATGACTGAAGAAAGAAAATATTCGATCTCTGAAAACTACAGGAAAGGTTACGATAAAGATATCTGGTCGGTTTTTAAGATCATGGGAGAGTTTGTTGAAGGTTATGATAAGCTGTTTCAAATAGGACCCTGTATTTCAATATTCGGATCTGCCAGATCTACTGAGGAAGATAAATACTACAAACTGGCTTCCAGAACTGCTTCCATGATCACGGAAAAAGGCTTTGGTGTAATCACCGGAGGTGGTCCGGGAATAATGGAAGCTGGCAACAGAGGGGCTACCGATGCAAATGGTAAATCCGTCGGTTTAGGGATCGATCTTCCATTCGAACAGGGGATCAATCAATTTGTTGATCCGGCCTTTACGATCAATTTCAATTACTTTTTCGTCCGGAAAGTAATGTTCGTGAAATATGCACAGGGATTTGTAGTGTTTCCCGGTGGGTTTGGAACATTAGATGAATTATTTGAAAGCCTGACCCTTATTCAGACAAGAAAGATCACCCAGATACCGATCATTCTATTTGGTTCAGAATACTGGGGAGGACTGGTGGACTGGATGGAGAAAACCATGAAAGTGGCAGGTACCATATCAGATAAAGATACAGATCTGTTCCATTTAACAGATTCACCTGAAGAAGTGATAGAGATTATCACCGATTTCTATAGCAAGAAAGAACCTATGCCTAATTTCTACTTCTGAGGGGAACATCAAAGCTTTTTCAAGGGTTTAAACAATAAGAGAAGGTAAATTTCAGTTAAGTTTTTAGAATAAGCATCAAAATTTATTAAATTCGATGCTTGTGAAAAGCATGAACAAACATCAGAGAAATGAAAAATTTTAAGACTCTATTTACTGCATTATTCCTGACTTTTTTAGCTACAGGGGCATTAGCACAGGATAAAGCAGCAGCCATTAAAGCTTTTAACGCAGGTTTGGAACAGGCCAAATCAAATGATTTTGATGCAGCCATTAGCTCGTTTACTCAGGCTGCCGACATTGCAGGTCAGGTTGGTGACGACGCGCTTAAGGACAGAGCAGAGAAGCAGATCCCAACTATGTATTATCAGAAAGCTGTACTGGCATACAATGCATTCAAAACCTCTAAAAATTTAAGTGACCTGGACACTGCAGTTAATGCATTTCAGGAAGCTTCTGACGTAGCCAGTCAATATGGTGTCGATAATGTTGCAGCTAGGGCATCCGGTATTATTCCGCAACTACTCTACAATAAATCTCTGGTACAGTTCAATCAGGGTAATTATGCTGAGGCTGATGCAACATTGAATGAAGTTATTAACAAGAATGCTAATTATGCGATTGCATACTATCAGAAAGGACTTGTAGCGAATAAGCAAGGAAAAGATATTCTTCAGGTGCTGCAGTGGTATGATAAAGCAATTGAAGTCGCTGACCGTACCAACCAGGCACAGGTTTCAAGAAGAGCTACCGAATCAGCCCACGACAATCTTTTATATCGCGGCGTGAAGGAAATGGAAGCAGGTAATCACAGAGATGCTCTTGAATTACTTCAGACCGGACTTTCCTATGACTCAGGGTCTGCAGATATCCATTACCGGATTGCAGAAGTGAGCAACAAAATGGCTCAGTATGACACGGCTATCAAGCATGCTATACAGTCTCTGGATCTTGAGAATGGCGGACGTACTGATAAAGCTAAAATCTACTTCGAACTCGGATTTGCGTATCAGGCTAAAGGTGATAAAGCCAAAGCATGTGATGCATTCTCGAATGCGGTTTACGGAGCTTTCAAAGATCCTGCTGAGCACAAGATGGAATTTGAACTGAAGTGCTCTTCAGCCGACCCATCGAACTAACAAGTATTTATCCCTAAGCCCATCATTCCGATGGGCTTTTTTTTTGACTTGACCTTAATTTGATTTCTTAGGTCTGATTCAATCCATATCTTAGAACACCCATAATCAAACAGTAAATTTCAGGTTTTAATTAATGTCAGCTTCCTCTCTTGATCAACTTTGTGTCAATACCATCAGAACCCTTTCAATGGATGCAGTTCAGAAGGCTAACTCCGGTCATCCGGGCATGCCTATGGGAATGGCAGATGCCGCATACGTTCTATGGAATAATTTTTTAAAGCATAATCCACAAAACCCTGACTGGGCAGACCGTGATCGTTTTATTTTATCAGCAGGTCACGGATCCATGCTTCTATATAGCCTTATGCATCTAACAGGATATGATCTTAGTCTTGATGACATAAAAGATTTCAGACAGCTTGGGTCCAAAACTCCGGGTCACCCTGAAAATCATATTACTAAAGGTGTGGAGATGACCACAGGTCCACTGGGCCAGGGCTTTGCAACCGGTGTTGGTATGGCTATGGCCGAGAATTTTCTTCGGGCAGAGTTTGGTGAGGAGATCGTAGATCATTATACCTATGCGATCGTATCAGACGGTGACCTGATGGAAGGTGTGTCACATGAAGCTGCATCACTGGCTGGTCATCTCAAATTAGGGAAACTCATTTACCTATACGATGCAAATGAGATCAGTATTGACGGGTCTACAGATCTCGCCTATACCGAAGATGCAGCAATGCGATTCCGATCTTATGGGTGGCATGTACTGAAGGTTGACGGTCACGATCATGGTCAGATAAGCAACGCCATAGAAGAAGCGCGCAATACAAGCGATCAGCCTTCGATCATAATTTGCCGCACGCACATCGGGTTTGGCAGCCCGAATAAGCAGGACAGTGCTTCCTCTCATGGTGCACCTCTCGGAGAAGATGAGATCAAACTGACCAAAGAGGCTTATGGCTGGGACCCGAATAAGAGTTTTTATATTCCTGAAGAGGTCAAAGCCCATATGACTAAAGCTGTAGAAAGGGGTTCAGCAGCTGAAAAAGAATGGAAAGCACGGATCGCAGGATCAGGAGTTGAAGAAAAGTTCAATAACTGGATGAATCATGAACTCGGAACCACATACACTGAGGCTTTGCCGGTATTTGAAGAAGATGAAAAAGGAATGGCATCCAGGAAGGCAAGCGGTGCAGTTCTGAATGCAATTGCAGATAGTGTACCTAATATGCTTGGAGGATCTGCGGACCTTACCGGATCAAATAATACTGAATTAAGCGGCAAAGGTACTTATGGTGCTGATAATCCCTCCGGCAGAAATATTCATTATGGGGTAAGAGAACATGCTATGGCTGCTGCCATGAACGGCATGGCATTACACGGTGGGGTGATCCCATTCGGTGGAACTTTCTTCATCTTTACTGATTATATGCGGCCTTCCATCAGGCTTGCAGCCTTAATGGAAACCCCTTCGATATTTGTACTCACTCATGACAGTATTGGTTTAGGCGAAGACGGTCCCACTCATCAGCCGGTAGAACACCTGGCAAGTCTCAGAGCTATGCCAAATACTGTGGTGTTGCGTCCTGCTGATGCAAATGAAGTATCAGCTGCATGGAAAATAGCATTGGAGCGTACCGACGGCCCTACTTTACTGGTGCTGACAAGACAAAATCTGCCTACGTTACCAAGGACCAGGGATAATCAGGCCAGTCTGACTGAGAAAGGAGCATATATTTATCTGGATTCAGACAAAAAGGTACCGGATGCTATTCTTATGAGCTCCGGATCTGAATTACATCTGGCTATTGAAGCGAGAAAGCAGCTATCCGAGAAAGGGATTGATGCCAGAGTAGTTAGCATGCCTTCATGGGAATTATTTGATATGCAGGATGAAGACTACCGCAATAAGGTTCTTCCTCCGGAGGTAACCAACAGAGCATCCATTGAAGCCGGCAGTACCTTTGGATGGCACCGCTGGGTAGGCCCGGAAGGAAAGGTTATCGGTCTTGACCGTTTTGGAGCCTCAGGCCCTTATCAGGAGCTTTTCGAACACTTTGGAATCACTTCTGATGCTATTACAGAGGCGGTCTCCTGAGAGCTATTTCTCAGGCCGGTGAATACAGGTAAAGGTGATGTCATCTAAAGGTGACTCACCTCCGACAAAGGCTTCGAGTGAAGACTGTATCTTATTGATCACGGTTTTGGAGTGAAGCGAACCGTAGATCTCCATCAGGGAATCGATCCGCTCTTCACCATATTCCTCACCATAACTGTTACGAGCCTCATTCAAGCCGTCAGTGTAAAAGAGTACAGAATCGCCCGGCTTGAAATGGTATTTCTTAGTCTCCAGATTCTGTTCAAGTAGCTTGGTGGAAGTCATGCCCAGTGCAAAACCATTGGCTTTCAACCGGAATGTGTTATCCTTTTCGCGGTTGTAATAAACCGGGATGTTATGCCCGGCTCTGACGTATTCGAAATGCTCTTCATCATTCGGAAAGAAGGCCGCACAACCCGTTACGAAGGTCTTATCTTTTGAGTTACTCTTCACATAGTTGTTAAGCTGAAGAAAAAGGTCTTTGGGGGATGGATGATCCCTTTCGACGATCAGGTTTACCAGAGCCTGCATGCGAACCATATATAGAGCGGCACTTAGTCCTTTACCTGATACATCCGCAATGATCACGTAGGTGCCTTTGTCGGTTTGAATAACATCCAGATAATCTCCACCAACTTCCTTAGCAGTATGGGCAAAGGAATATACTTCCAGGTTCTGTTTATTGATGGAGGTGCCCGGCAGCAGGCTAAGCTGTATTTCCCGTGCTAGATCGATCTCTTTTTGCACATCAGATTTTTCCAGTAATTCCACAAGCAAGAGCATGAACATGGAAACGGCACTGAAGGGGAGGAAAAGTTCAAAGAGAACAACCGGCAGAATTTCTATGAAACTAAATAGGTAATGAGCCACAAAACTTACTGATCCCAGTCCGAAGATAAGTCTGCGTGTAGGATTTAGTCTCTGAGTAAGGTCTGAGAAAAGACGCAGGAATTTAATGTGTCCCGGAAGTTGTTGTCCTTGTTGTCTTTCGATATTTTCAACTGCTTCTTCATACAGTTGCTTAAGGCGATCAGTATCCGCAGTGAGTTCTTTGGAGAAACGCTCCTTACTCATGCCTGATACATAATCTTTATAAAACTTTTTGGTTCCGTAGCCTGATTGTGCTTCGTTCTTTAAACTCAAGAGCCGTGTATTTGATTTAGATGTGGTTCCTTCTTCGTAATAAGGATCAAAAAGTTTAGTTTACAAAATAAATTTCAGCCTGAAAAAATTTAAGTATTTATGTCAAGGAAACTTCTCTTTCTTTTAGATGGTATGGCGCTGGCCTACCGAGCTCATTTTGCATTTATCAACAGCCGGCTAAAAAACTCAGAAGGTATCCCTACCGGACCTATTATGGGTTTTGCTAATACCCTGGAGAAGATGCTTGCTGAAGAAGAGCCTACCCACATTGCAGTGGCCTGGGATACCAAAGCCCCAACTTTCCGGCATGAAAAAGATGAAGAGTACAAAGCAAACCGGCCTCCTCAGCCTGAAGAATTAAAGATCGGTATTCCGCTAATAAAAGAAATGTGTGAGAAATGGGGTATTCATTGCATAGAAAAAGACGGATTCGAGGCAGATGATATTATAGGAACCATAGCCAGCGGTGCTAATATTGATGATGTCGATGTGATGCTGGTTACCCCCGATAAAGACTTTATGCAGCTGGTTCATGACCATATCCGGATGATGAAGCCTGACAACAATAATGGCGGATTCAATATTATTGACCGAGAGGGTGTACAGGATTATTTCGGAGTGTATCCCGAAAAAGTGATCGATGTGCTGGCCATAATCGGGGATACATCTGATAACATACCAGGTGTGCCCGGAATTGGGAAAAAGGGTGCTCCAAAACTCATTAAAAAATATGGCTCGCTTGAAGCTGCTATCGAAGATGCACCTAATATCAAGGGTAAAAGAGCAAGGGAAGGTTTGACGGAGTATGCTGATCAGGCTTTGCATGCCAAAGATATGGTGACCATTAAGACGGATGTCCCGGAAGTACAGGACTGGGAAGAGCTGGCGTGGGAAGGTGCAGATAAAAAAGAGCTTGGGCTTTTCTTTAAGCGCATGGAATTCAGAACCCTTACAAAAAAATATCTGGGTGAAGAAGGCCCGGTTGCCGAGAAGGAAGGAGATCAGACCGATCTGTTTGGTTCATTCAAAGAAGAAGCTCCGAAGCAGGAACTAGATACGAATAAGGTTGAATATAAACTTGTAAATACAATAGAGGACCTTGAAAAAGTAATCAAGATATTGAACAATCAGGATCCTTTATGCTTTGATACCGAAACAGATTCTCCGGATCCGGTGAAAGCGAAACTGGTCGGAATTTCGCTCAGTACCACCCCAGGTGTAGCCTATTACATTCCGGTAAATGTTGACGGAGGGCTGGATCAGAATAAAGTGCTGGAACTGATGAAACCATTGTTTTCGGATGAAGACCGGATCTTAGTGGCACACAACTATAAGTTTGACCATATGATGCTGACAAAGGCGGGGCTGGATATCCGGGCAAAGGCTTTTGATACCATGATAGCCGCCTACCTGATCGATTCTTCTCAAAAACTAAAAATGGATGAGCTGGCTGTTAATTACCTTAATTACCGTCCGGTACCCATTGAAGAGCTGATCGGTAAGGGGAAAAATCAGAAGTCCATGGCCGACCTGGAACCAAAAGAGATCTTTCAGTATGCCTGTGAGGATGCGGATATCACACTCAGGCTGTATGAAATATTTATTGAGAAGCTTAAAGAGGATGAACTGGAAGAGATCGCATGGAAGGTAGATTTCCCATTGATCGAGGTACTTTCTGATATGGAATACAAGGGTATCAGGCTGGATGTGGAAATGCTGGAAGAGTTTTCAATAGAACTTGATAAGGACCTCACAGAACTTGAAAAACAGATCTACGACAAAGCAGGGGAGGAATTCAATATAAACTCTCCAAAGCAGTTAGGGGAGATCCTGTTTGAAAAAATGGGACTTCCCGCCGGCAAGAAAACCAAGACCGGTCAGTATTCAACCAGTGAGTCTGTATTATCAGATATGGCACCTAAGTATGAAATGCCGCAACTGATACTGGATTATCGGCAGCTAAGTAAGTTGAAGTCTACCTATGTGGATGCACTACCTGCTCTGATCGATGAATATTCCGGGCGCATCCATACTGAATTTAATCAGAATGTAGCTGCTACCGGACGTTTGTCTTCGTCAAATCCGAACCTGCAAAATATCCCTATACGAACCAAAAGAGGGCGTGAGATACGTAAGGCTTTTATCGCCGAAGACGGGTATAAGATCATGTCGGCTGACTACTCTCAGGTTGAATTAAGGGTTATTGCTCATATCTCAGAAGATGAGGGTATGAGTGAGGCTTTCAGAAAGGATGAAGATATTCACTCAAGAACTGCAAAGGAGATCTTTGATCTGGATAGTATAGAAGAAGTTACCTCCGATCACCGCAGAAAAGCGAAGGAAGTAAATTTCGGTATTCCCTACGGAGTGAGTGCCTACGGGCTGGCCAGCAGGCTTGGGATCGAGAATAATGAAGGAAAGGAGATGATCGATCAGTATTTTGAACGCTTTCCGGGAATTCTTGACTATATCAAAGAGACCAAAGATTATGCACGGGAACACGGTTTCGTGAAGACCCTGCATGGCAGACGCCGCTATATTCCGGAGATCAATTCCGGGAACTGGAATCGGAGGGGCTTTGCAGAGCGTACAGCTATAAATATGCCCATTCAGGGTACGGCCGCTGATATTATAAAACTGGCAATGATCAATATCCATCACTGGCTTATCGATGAGAAAAAGAAAAGCCGCATGCTGATACAGGTTCATGATGAACTGGTATTCGAGATCCATGAAAGTGAACTGGATGAAGTACCGGACAGGATCGTGAGTATGATGGAACACGCATACAAACTGAATGTACCGCTTAAAGTGGAAGCAGGTATTGGAGAGAACTGGCTGGAAGCGCATTAGCAGGTAACGCGGATTCTTACTATGAATCAGGATCTTGTCTGCATGGAACAAAACAAAGCCTTCAAGTTGTTTGATGAACCATGAAGACAAATAAAGAATACGATGCGATCATTATTGGGTCCGGAATGGGTGGGATGTCTGCCGGATCAATGCTTGCTAATGACGGCTGGAAGGTGCTTATACTGGAAGCGGCGCATGTAGCGGGCGGTTGTTCGTCATCTTATACCCGAAAGGGATATACATTTGAGTCAGGTGCTACTACACTGATCGGCTTCGATGAGAACCAGCCCCTGAGATATCTGGAAGAGCAGACCGGGATCAGAATCCCAAGAGAAGAACTTCAGCCAAGTATGAGAATAAGTCTGGAGGGGGAGGAGTTGATCCGATATAAGGACCGTGACCAATGGATCGATGAATGTGTCAGGGTTTTTGGTAATAGAGCAGGGCAGGAATCGTTTTGGAACCTGGCATTTAATGTAACGGATGTGGTGTGGAAGGTATCCCTTAAAAATCCCTTCTTTCCTCCCAACAAAACCTCAGACTGGTTCCGTCTTCTGACCTCGAACAGCCCGCTGGATGTATGGGTATTACCATATGCATTACGATCTGTCAAAGAAGTAGCTGCAAAAGAAGGTGTTTTGACTCCGGAATTTGAACGGTTTCTGGATGAACAGCTCATGATCACAGCACAGTCAAAATCATCTGATACTCCATTCTTATTTGGAGCTGCCGGGATCACCTATACCAATTATTCTAATTTCTATGTACCCGGAGGGCTTATAGAAATGGTGAACACTATTCAGGAGTTTATTGAATCCAAAGGCGGGGCTATCCATGTAAAAGAAGCCGTAACTTCCCTTTCTAAGGCCGGCGAAGATTTCGTAATAAATACCAAAAAGGGGAAGATCTACCAGAGTCCGGTGGTAATTTCCAATATCCCGGTATGGAACATGGCAGCTTTGACCAGCGGGGACCTTAAAGCTTATTTTCAGCAAGAGTCTGAACGATTCAATAAGGCATGGGGAGCGATAACAATTGGAATTGCCTGTGATGACCGTTTTCCGGCAGACCTGCCTCTCCATCATCAGATTCACATCGGTAACGGAGAAAAGGTTCCGTTCACAGATTCCGATTCCTTTTTTGTTTCTATGTCTATGCGAGACGATGATAAAAGAGCGGAAACTGATTCAAGAACACTGAATATTTCCTGCCATGCAGACCCGGAGTACTGGTTCTCATTAAACGGGAAATATGATGATGCGAAGAATGAAGTCGAAGAATTCATCATTCAGCAGCTGGAAGATAAACTACCAGGGTTTGACCGTTCCGGGATCAGAATAAAACATACTGCAACTCCGGTAACCTGGGAGAAGTGGGTTTACCGCAAGAAAGGCAGAGTTGGAGGGATCCCTCAGAGTATGGCACGAAGCTTGCTCGATTGGACACCACATGAAACGCCTGCCGAAGGTCTTTATCTTACCGGAGATACTACTTATCCGGGACAGGGAATTCCGGGCGTAACTTTAAGCGGTATAAACGTATATTGGCGCATCAAAAGAAATAAGAATAAAAGCCTATAGTATTGGATAATTACAGTCCACAGACGCAATTTTCAGTTTTTCCACCGGTAATCAAGAATCTGCTGATTCTGAACGGGATCATATTCCTGGCCACCAAGAGTCTATTTTCTCCGGCATGGACCCCTTTGGGTGAAGTTATAGCTCCTTACCTGGCACTTTATCCTATAGGAAGCGGAAACTTCTTTCCATGGCAGCTGGTGTCTTATATGTTTCTGCATGCAAATTTTGGACACATATTTTTTAATCTATTCGCATTATGGATATTCGGACAGGCTATTGAGAATCTCTGGGGCTCTAAAAGGTTCCTGATCTATTATATACTGACCGGTGTGGGCGCAGCACTCATCCATATGTTTATAAGCGGAACCGGAGCTCCCACCATAGGTGCATCCGGTGCAGTTTATGGGATTCTGCTCGCTTTCGGTATGATGTTTCCGGACCGTTACATTATGCTGCTTATACCGCCGGTTCCCATTAAGGCTAAATATTTTGTGATCGGATACGGACTTCTTGAGCTTTATAGCGGACTGACCCGTCCTGACAGTGGTGTTGCGCACTTTGCACACCTAGGGGGTATTGCTGTCGGTTATGTGCTCATCAAATACTGGAAACTTAAAAAGCCCGAGAACTATATATAGTTCAAAATTGGTTAGTCAGGTATGAGAAACAATATGGCATATGACTCTTTCGGATCAGCAATGAAGCGTGGTTTTATGCGCATGCCGCTGATCATAAGAAGTATCATTCTGGTGAATGCAGTGGTATTCATTCTGCAGGCGATCGGTGGAAATACGCTTAACAGCTGGTTGATCCAGAACCTGGGCTATGACCCAGCCTTTCCTACTTTCCTGAGCCAGCCCTGGAGACTGATCACTTACATGTTTCTGCATGGCAGCTTTTTCCATGTGCTTTTTAACATGTTATGGCTCTGGTGGATGGGAAATACCGTTGAACAAACCATCGGACCCAGATCATTTGCCGTTGTTTATTTTTCAGCCGGGATCCTAGGAGCCTTATTTCAGTCTGCTCTGGCTCTTGCATTCGGTTATAATCTTGTTATCGGTGCCTCAGGGGCTGTTACAGGTATTCTGGTTGCTTTTGCCATGCTCTTTCCGAATGCACCGATCATGCTTTTTCTGTTTCCCCCAATACCTGCAAGATTCTTTGTAGCCGGATGGGTAGCTCTGGATATTCTGTTCATAGGAAACGGGGATAATGTAGCCCGTCTGGTCCATATTGGCGGAGCATTAGCAGGGTATCTTTGCATTAAGGCCTACAAAAATGGTAACGATCTGAGTATGCCGATCCGGTATTTTGAGTACTTGTTCGGTAAGCATAAGCCTAAGACCGGTAGTAAACCGAAGAACAAGAATATGCATATTGTCAGTGATGCTGAGATCATTGAAGAAACGGAACAAAGTGCAATAGATGCCATTCTGGAGAAGATATCGAAAGAAGGCTATGACGCTTTGACTAAAGAAGAGAAAAAGAAACTATTTGAATTAAGTAAGAAGGATTAAGGCATAATGGCTGATATCAAAAGACGTGAATCTATTCCGGTAATGGTAGGAGATGTACAGGTAGGTGGGGGAGCGCCCATCGTAGTACAATCTATGACCAATACAGATACTGCGGATATAGACGAGACTGCAGACCAGATCGAACATCTGCATCGTGCGGGCTCCGAGCTGGTTAGGATCACCGTCAATAATGACCTGGCAGCGAAAGCAGTTCCTTTCATAAAGGAGAAGTTACTGGCCAGAGGATGCACGGTACCCATCATCGGAGATTTCCATTATAACGGCCATCTGCTTCTGACCAAATATCCGGAAATGGCTGAAGCCCTAGCTAATTTCCGCATTAATCCGGGAAATACCGGTACCAAAGCCAGAGATGAGAACTTTAACACCATTGTGGAGCAGGCAATCAAATATGATAAGTCAGTTCGTATCGGAGTAAACTGGGGTTCGCTGGATCAGCAATTACTGGCTGAAAAGATGGATGCCAATAATCAGCTGCCGGAACCAAAGTCCGCTAAAGAAGTGATGCTGGATACTATGGTGGAAAGTGCCAAACGATCTTCCAGACTCGCTGAAGAAGTCGGACTTCCTTCCAACAAGATCATTATCAGTGTTAAGATGTCGGGTGTTCAGGACGTGATCAAAGTGTATGAACGTGTAGCCAAAGAAGTACCCTATCCCTTACATGTCGGACTTACGGAAGCCGGAATGGGAATGAAAGGCATGGTCGCGAGTTCAGCTGCTTTATCCGTAATACTCCAGCAGGGAATAGGTGATACGATCCGTGTTTCTCTTACCCCACAACCTGGCGCTGACCGGGCCCTTGAAGTACAGGTAGCACAACAGATCCTGCAATCACTCAAGATCAGAAGTTTTCTTCCTCAGGTTACAGCATGTCCGGGGTGCGGACGAACCAAGAGTACCTATTTCCAGGAGCTCGCTGAAGAGATACAAGATTATATCGCTGAATCTATGCCCATCTGGAGAAAAGCCTACCCGGGAGTAGAGGAAATGGAAGTTGCCGTAATGGGCTGTATCGTGAACGGTCCCGGAGAATCAAGAAATGCGGATATAGGTATCTCTCTCCCCGGTACATTCGAGGAACCTAAGGCACCTGTTTATATTGATGGGGAACATTCCACAACCCTGAGAGGTGATCATATTGGCAAGGAGTTCAAAGCAATTCTTGATAATTACATCAAAGAGAACTACGCCGGCACGTAATAAAACTAATGTAACCCCTTTCATTGGTTTCATGCTCCGAAAGACTTTCGTGTAAGCAGATTACATGAGGTATTCTTTGCCCGATTCAGGTGGCTTTTTCATAATCATTGTAAAAAGCATATACCGTTATAAATAAACAGCTTATAAGGTCTCTAATCTAAGCTGAAAAAACGCATTTCCCGTTCCTGAAAGAACTCTGTATTTATTTAAAAAAGGTCTTGAAATAATGTAAGCGCTTTCATTAAATTGGTTACAATTAAGAAACAAGCTGCTGTATGCTTCATATTTGGACCAAAAGGGGAATGGGATTCATGGCAGCTCTGATCCTGGGGATGGGATTAGGGTTAACAGCCTGTGATGAGACGCACAAAGGGGATGTTCTTGCAAGCATTGACGAACTTTCTGTTACGGAAGCTCATTTCGTTTCCGCATTTAAAAGATATTATTATCGCTCAGGTCAGGTTCTGGAACCCTCATTCGAAGTAAAATCTTCGGTACTGAATTCAGAGTTTAATACACTTGTCCTGGCCACTTATGCGAAAGATCTGGGAATGGCAGATGGACCGGAAGGCAAGCGCAGGAAGGACATGATCTATCGCAGAGTTCTCACCGAAGAATATATGGATGCCTGGCTGAATAAGAACGCAATGATCACGGAAAATGACATGCGTGAAGCATTTGGCAGGTACAATACCCAAATAAGGGCCTCTCACCTATATGCCCCTGATCAGTGGACAGCAGATTCCCTATACCAGCTTTTGCAGGACGGAGTTTCTTTTGATCAACTGGCTGCTGATATTTTCCGTAATCCCCGACTTGCCAATACGGGTGGGGATCTTGGCATCATAAGGATGGATGAAACAGACCCAGCATTTGAAAAAATGGCATTTGCCATGGAAGAAGGTGAGATTTCGGAACCGGTCCGGACGGCACAGGGCTACAGTATCATAAAGGTTACTCAGAAGACTTCTAAGCCAATTGCGACAGAAACTGAATATGCCTCCGTAAAAGACCGCATGGCCTATTTTGCAGATAAAATGAAAAAAGAACTGGCCAAACGGGAGCACATGTTCTCTTTTATTGAATCACTTAAGATCAATGAGACTGCTGTCCGATCCCTTTCTGAAAAAGTGGATGCCGGTTATTCAGCATTTTCATCACTGGATCCTGAATTCTTTTCATCACTGGAATCTGATGAAATACTGGTCAGTAAAGACGGGTATGATCTGAACGTATCAGAATTTGCAGATGAAGCCTATCTGACACCGCTTGGCAATCTGAACCGAATTTCAGATGAAGCTGCACTCATTAACCTGATCCGGGGAATTGCTTACCGAAACTATATGGTAGAAATAGCTGAAAAACAGGGACTTAATAATGATGGTGAGGTTCAGGCATCGATCGATCAGAGTTTCTACACCTACCTGGCGGAGCAAAGTATAGAGCGAATAAGAAGATCCATCGAGATCAGCGATGAGGATCTGCTCGATTACTATTCAAAGAATACTGACCGCTTTGTAAAGCCACTGGAAATGAACCTATCGAGGATCGTGGTGGGAGATGAAGAAACTGCTGGAAAAATTCATCAAATGCTTATGAACGGTTCAGATTTTGGAGCATTGGTCGATGAATATACGATCAAGAATGAAGAAAGGCTGACCAATGGAGAACTTGGTTATGCTTATGTACAAGATTATGGACTATTAAGTCCAAAGCTATCTATCCTTGAGACAGGTGAAGTATCCGATCCGCTTTTCTATCAAAGCGGAGAATATCACATATACAAAGTACTTGGTAGAAAAGAGTCGAAACTGCTGCGCTTCGGTGAAGCCAGATCTCTGGTCCGCGAAACCCTTATTGAGGAAGAACTAGAAAGGGAGCTACGGAAAACGCTGGAAGAGGTTAAGCAGAAGCACAATGCAGTAGTGGACGAACAAAAACTCAGAGAATTAACCATTCAAATCTGATAATGGTTTATGAAAATTAAGCATCTAATCACATTATTCTTATTCGCGATCCTGCTGCCTGGTATGAGCTATGCACAATCCGGAAAAATCACGGGTAAGGTCATCGACGCAGAAACAAAAGAACCCATTATCGGAGCCACAGTAGGGATCAAAGGAACTACCAAGGGAGCTATTACGGACCTGGATGGTAATTACCTGATGCTGAACGTTGCGCCGGGTACTTACACTCTTGAAGCCCGATATATCGGGTATGCAACCGTTATCCTGCAGGAGGTGATCGTTCGTACCGACCTCACCACCGAACAGGATTTTGAGCTTAGTCCCGAAGTATTTGAAGGAGAAGAAGTTGTAGTGACAGCCGAGCGTAAGGCGGTATTAAAGGATGTGACCAGCTCTGAATCCAGAGTCAGCAGTGCTGAGATCGAGAAACTGCCTGTTCAGGAAGTTTCTCAGGTTGTTCAGTTACAGGCGGGTGTAAACGTCGGAAACAACGGTGCAATTCACATTCGGGGTGGTCGTGCCTCAGAGGTTTCATATGTAGTTGATGGTATCCGTGTTACCGATGATTATGACCGCAGTCAGGGTATAAGACTTGAAAATGCTGCCATTCAGGAATTACAGGTAATTTCAGGGTCTTTTAACGCTGAATACGGGCAGGCAATGTCCGGTATTATCAATGTTGTGACCAAAGCCGGTGGCAATGAGTTTGAAGGATCAGTAAGAACATGGGGAGGCGGGTACCTGGCATCCAACAAGAGCAGTCTTTATCCCGGAGTGGGAAGTAATGTGTCAAATGTTGATCCATTCCGCCAGATGAATATTCAGGCATCAGTCTCAGGTCCTATCATTAAAGACAAACTTACCTTTTTTACGAATATCCGAAGATTTGAAAACGAAGGATGGCTCACCGGCTATAATGCATTTTCTCCACATGGAGCTTACAGAGATACACTGGCTTTAGGAACGGACCTCAATACCTACCGTACACTCTATAATGAAAGGGTGGACCTCAGCCGGCCTTGGTATTCTTTAGACACCACAGTGATAGGAGGAAATCAGCAGCTGATCCTCAGAGATGATGGTACCAGAGACAGTTCCCTGGTAAACATGAATAATTTTGAAAGTCTGGGTGCTCAGGCAAACCTTCAGTTCCGTGTATCCAATGCTTTGAAATTCAATCTTATCGGAAATTATGGTGAGGAGATCAGTCAGGGCTATGATCATACCGGAAGACTGGTACCCGGAGGGCGACCGACCGGTTATTCTCAGAATTATGCACTGAATTTTAAAACGACGATTACTCCATCGAACAAAACTTTTATTACCCTGAATTTTGCAAACCGCTACAATGGTTTCAAGAGTTATTTATATGAGGATGCATGGGATCCAAGGTACTTCAATTATGAAAATATAGGACGATTCGATCTTGGTGTACCGGGTAATGGAGAGTTTCGATATTACGGAACAAACAACAATAGATTTTTCAGATCTACTGAAACATGGATCGGTAAAGCCGAGATCTCCAGTCAAGTCAACGATTTTAATTTCATAAAGGCCGGTATTAATGTTCAGTCAGACATAGTCAAATTTGACAACATTAATCTGAGTCCGCTGGATGCTTCCGCTAATATTACGATACCGGAAGGCACCCCTGAAGAGTTCAGGCAATTTGTGGAGCTGGGTATCCCTCAGGTAAATACACCCGGCCGTTCCAAGTTCAGTGAAAATCCGATCAACTTCTCTGGTTACATACAGGATAAGATCGAATATGAGAGCATGATCATTAACGTGGGAGTGCGCTTTGACTACTTTGACCCGAATGCACGAGTTCCTTCAGATCCGGAGGATCCTGATATATTCTTTCCAACCAAGCCGGAAAACCGCTATACCGATACCAATGGAAACGGTCAGCGTGATCCGGGAGAACCCGAGGTTACTCTGGCAGACCGTCAGGAATACTGGTTCAAAGATGCCAGCCCGAAGTATCAGTTAAGTCCCAGGCTGGGTATTGCCTTCCCTATCAACGATAACGGTGTGATCTACTTTTCTTATGGATATTTCTTCCAGATCCCGTCGTATAACTTCCTTTATACTAACAGCCGGATCCTGCTTACACAGGGTACCGGTAATGAAGGGCAGATCTTTGGGAATCCCGATCTGGAGCCTGAACGATCCATACAATATGAGCTGGGATTCAAGCAGGAGATCTTCAGTGGTACTGCTATTGAAGTAACAGGCTACTATAAAGATACCCGGGATTATGTATCCAGTCGCCCGCAGACTACCGGAAACCCCAGTATTAACTACGGAATCTACTTTAACCGGGACTATTCTCGATCTGCAGGTTTCACTTTTGCACTCAATCAGTATGTATCTCAGCGCATAAACTTTGGTATCGATTATACCTTTGGGGCTGTAGAGGGAAGTAACTCAGATCCGAGTGCGGAATTCTTCAACATTATCAATTCCGGTTCTGAAATAGATTCTACCACATCATCGCTTACCAAACTGGTACAGCCACTAGACTGGGATCGTCGTCATATCGTTAACGGATCTTTGTTTTACAGCGGTAATACGTGGGGTGCAAATGTGGTAGGACGATTTTATTCCGGGACTCCATACACTCCGGCATTTAATATTCCGGGTGTAAATACAGGTCTTGTTGCTACAAATCGCGACCTTAGAAATACCGCACGTTTACCAGCCCGTTTTACTATGGACTTCAATGCATACAAGAACTTTGAAGTAGCAGGATCCCAGGTACAGGTCTTTCTGAATATTTTTAATCTCCTTGACCTGAGAAATGTGAACAGTGTTTACAATGACTCCGGACAAGCAGAACTGCCGCTACCGGTGAATATCGCACCTAATGCTCAAGATGGCTTTTATGCCAATCCAACATTCTATGATGAACCCCGCCGTGTTCAGTTTGGCGTACAGTTATCATTTTAAATGAACATAAGTATGAAATTTATTACGAGATCAATTTCCCTATTATCACTCACATTTCTGCTGAGTTTCAGTATTATGGCTCAGGATAATGGTGATGACTATCAACCAAGTGAGCAAAGGTCTGACTTCGATCTGAGAAAGAAGTCGATTATGGATGGAAACCTTCTCCGGGCAACCTATCATAATACCGGACATGCCGGTCGGCGAGGAAGCCAGAGTCTGGATGAATTATTATTTGAGTATCCCAGAAATACCGGACGAGAGTACATGTATTTTATTTCGGTAATCATGGGAGCAACGGTACCTGATCAGTCTACAACTAATGATCCGGATGACACATTTCCTATAACCGCGGTGTCATCATATCGGACTAGCCGTGACGGTAGACAGAACTGGTCCTTGAACCCCATCATTGGCTATGTGCGTGATGACAGTGACGAGATCGCCAGATCTGACCGGGGACCGGATTCACCTCTTGGAAATACCTGGCCTGATGTATGGCCCGATAAGCTCGAGGAGGGCGGTGACGGCTGGGCAGGATCCTGGAACGGTTTCTTTGGCCGCGATCAGTTCAATGCGGATGTAGAGTTCTACTACAGAGCCGGAGATGATACTTATGCCAGATATGCGAACAGCGGCAGATATCAGCCGGATGCAACTGATCCATCCAGAGGCGGACTGGGCTTTATTCTGGACACCCGGATCCTGGCATGGTCACAGACACTGGTCAATGCTACTCACTTCAACATTTTTGAGGTCGTCAATGATGCTTCTTATGACTACGACCGTGTGGCATTTGGTGTGTGGATCGCTGACCTTATTGCCGGTTCATCCAATGGTGATGTACCCGAATTTGATGATGTTCGATCTATTGCCTACCTGACGGATGTAGAAAGAACTCCTGCACCGGAGATCTTTGAAGGTCCTATCGGGCAGATGGGAATCCAGTTCCTTGAAACACCCGGTAATTCCACCGACGGCATCGACAATGACGGAGACAGTAATTTCTATAACCCATCCAATGCTGCTTTTTACGATCCCGACAATGAAGATCTCTATTTCTACCTGAGACAGGCAAACGGCGGATTTTATTCTGCGGCCCAGGTCGACTCCATTGTTCCTGAATTTACTGCCACCGACTTTGATCAAAGAACTATTACGACAGGAGATAAGCTGGTTCTGATTGACGAAGAAGGAAATCGTATAGTTACAACTTACGACGGAAATCCTTTTACTTACCAGGGAATTGATTACCCGGGAGGTACCCTTACAGTACAGGAAGATCTGCTGGCAGAAAGTGATCCAAATTTCGGTGTTCATATCGATGGGATAGACAATGATTTTGACGGGATCATCGATGAAAATATCCCTAACCATCTTGAAAAGGTGACCTTTGTAAATAATACTGAGGTTACGATCGCTGTACAGTACATCAACTATCTTTATTTCAATCCCGGTGATACACTTAAGCCCGGTCTAATGGTGCCTAATTCGGTGATCAGAGACCGCGTAGCTAATGATACAGAGTTTGCTGCATTGGTTAATGACTATTACGAAGGGCGCTTTAAAAATCATCATACGGCGGCCCCGATGATCGATGAAGGAAGGGATGATCAGTTCGACAATGACCGGGACTGGGACCTTACACTGGATGATGTAGGTATACAGGGTAACCCCGATTCTTTCTCGGAAGGTCAGGGTGACGGGAAACCATCTTCTGGAGCTGGTACTCCATTTCCGGGGGAACCAAATATTGATAAAACAGATGTATCCGAGACGGATCTGATCGGGGTATCAAGAGTGAATATTTTTGATGCAGGTGCACTGAACGTGGATCAGGATGCAGATGTATGGAGCTCTTACCTTGTTCCCGGTGAATTTGATCGTGAGATTCAGGTAGGGGATGATTCTGATATCTTTGTATCGTCCGGTCTGTTTCCGCTGCGTAAGGGGGCTTCTGAACGATTTGCAGTAGCTATCACGGCTGCCCAGACTAAGAGTCCGACAGCCGCCGGTGACCGGAATCAGGTCAACGAAAATCTTTTCCAGGCTAATCAGGCCTATCAGGCAGATTATCAGTTTGCAGTTGCCCCGACTCCCCCAAGAGTTAAAGCAGTAGCAGGAGACGGTAAAGTAACTTTATACTGGGATACCAGTTCAGAACAGTCTTTTGACCGTTATATAAGCAGGATCACAGGAAACGGCAATGATTTTCAGGGTTATAAGATCTACAGGGCTACCGATGTTGCTTTCCAGGATGCTTTTACGATAACAGATGCCAGTGGTAATGCACAATTCTACCGTCCGCTTGCGATCATTGATAAAGCAGATGGCATCAGCGGCCTGCATCCGATTCCGATAAACGGCGTTCAGTTTAATCTCGGTGATGATTCGGGTCTGAAAAGATTCTTTGAGGATTCTGATGTAATCAATGGCCGGAAATATTATTACGCCGTCACAGCCTATGATAATGGGCTTACTTCCGCTGGAATTGCACCCTCTGAATCTCCCATTCAGTTAAGTCTGAATCCGGACGGATCGGTTATCTTTGGGCAGAATGTAGTTGAAGTCCGCCCGTCAAGATCACAGGCAGGATATATTAACCCGGATACACCGGAAGCAACGATCGTGCAGGGATCTCCCGGCGGTACAGTAACCGTAGATGTGATAGATCCTAATGCACTGATTGCGGATGCTTTATATGAAGTAGTGTTCGAGGATACGCTGGTCTCCGGTGGTAATAATCCCGATACACTTAAGACTAAAAACTTTTCCTTACTGAATGTAACTGAAGGTGCTTCAGATACCCTGATCGATCGTTCAACCGGATTTAATGGTGAGAATAACCCGATCACTGAAGGATTTACAGTTTCCCTGAATAATATTGAAGAGTTCAGGTTGAATACATCAAGATCCGGTTGGGTATACGACGAATCAGTTAATCCACCTCATGGCTTTAGTTTTACGGTGACCGGCGCACCTAAAGTGTCAGATTATGAGATCGTGATTGGCCCTAATGTTGGTTTTGGCCGATCAGTGGAAAAAGAGGTTCCTGTTTCAAGTTCATCCACTGCGGTTCTTCCAGCAATTGATACTAATTTTAAGATATTTAATACTTATACGAACGAGGAGATCGATTACGCCTTCGGAGACCTGAACCGAAATGATTACGTGAACGCAAGATGTAATCCGCAGGGAAATGCTCAACCCGAAGGGTATACCCCACCAGATCCCGGATTACTATCTGCCGTTCCCGGTCTTGTTTTGGGCAAGTGTTCTGATGTGATATTCTTTGTAGAAAATTTCCGTGGTGTTCAGGATACCCTTACCTACAGAGTGGAATTGAATCCGGTTCTTACCGGTACTACCATGTCTTCAGCTCAGCCTGCAGATGGTGACACGCTAAAGATCTTTACTACTAAACCATTCTCTAGTAATGATGTATTTCAGTTCCGTATAGATCCGGAAAACCTGCCGCAGGTAAATGCAGATTCAGCCAAGCAGGCGCTGGATGATATTATGGTGATCCCTAATCCATACATCGTTTCCAATGTCTTTGAACCCAGGACCACACAGAATAACCGGCAGCATAACAGAGAACTGCACTTTGTCGGTATGCCATCCCCATCAAGACTAAGGATCTTCACTGTATCGGGAGTACTGATCCGAGAGATCGACATTCAGCCGGGTGATTTAACCGGAGGTCCCAACGGAGGAACCTATATCTGGAACATGCTGACGAAGGATAACCTTGAGATCTCCTATGGAGTATATCTCTACCATGTGGAAGCGAAGGGTGTTGGCGAGAAAATCGGAAAGTTTGCAGTTATTAAATAAGAAATTGTCATGAAGCATATAAAAATCATTTTACTGGCTTTAGCTGTTGTGTTGATCGGAACACAGGAACACTATGGCCAGAGTATTTCTAAAGCGGGTACAAGTGCTGCTGAGTTCCTGAGGATTCCGGTAGGAGCGAGAGCCTCCGCCATGAGTGCTATGACCGCAACCGTTAATGACGCTTCCGCAGCGATCTATAATCCGGCCGGGCTGGCTGATATTGAAGGAAAAGAGATCATGCTGGAATATACTGACTGGTATCTCGACCTGAATCACACTTTTCTTGGAGTGGCGATCCCGGCTGGAAAAGGAGTAGCCGGACTCAATGTAGTTGCGTTGAACATGGGCGAATTCGAGGAGACTACCGTAGAAGCTCAGGGCAAGACCGGAAGAACCTTTAATGCTTATTCAGCATCCATAGGTGCTTCTTATGCTCAGTATCTGATCCCACAGTTCAGCATCGGTGGAAGTGTAAAGTTCATCTATGAAAAGATATTTAACAGCAGTGCCTCAACCTTCGCATTCGATATTGGTACGCTTTATGAGACTCCTTTTGATGGAATCAAACTCGGAGTAAGTATTACCAATGCAGGTTCTAAACTTCAGCTGGACGGCGATGATCTGCTGATCTCATCTGATC
Organism: Balneola sp. MJW-20; assembly: GCF_040811775.1. NCBI lineage: Bacteria > Pseudomonadati > Balneolota > Balneolia > Balneolales > Balneolaceae > Gracilimonas > Gracilimonas aurantiaca. The sequence continues at coordinate 885,770 of NZ_JBFNXW010000001.1, read as the reverse complement.
CTGACCCCAACGGAGGAGGGAACTATGAGCCGGATGCCAAGCGTGCAACCGAAGCATTTAATTTACCTCTGATGCTCAGGGTAGGACTGGCCTGGGATCCATATGTTTCTGAAAATATCCGTACAACCATTACCGTGGATGGAAACAGCCCATCCAATAATGTTCAGAGTATTAGCGTGGGTGGGGAGATCGGACTGCTAAACGAATTAATTCAAATTAGAGGAGGAGTACCCTATATGGGTCAGGATGACCGCATTGAGACCTTCAATGCGGGGGTCGGTGTTCGGTACAAACTCGATGAAAGACTTCAATTAGGTATTAATTACACCTATCACGGGTATCAGTATCTAAGCGATGTAAATAAGATCAGTCTTCAGATCCATTTCTGAGACCGATCATGTTATACGTATAACTAAAACAAAAACAAAACCTCAAGGGGTTAAAATGAATAAAGCTACAAGCTCAAAAGTTAGAGGGATAGTGCTGGGTATTCTCGGTCTTATTCTTACTACAGGTGCCCTACAGGCACAGAGTACGTTGATTATCTCCGAATATATCGAGGGATCAAGCAACAACAAAGCTATTGAGCTCTACAACGGAACGGGTGCAGATATTGATCTGTCAACCGTCGAGATGTATCGAGCTAACAATGGCAGCGCTACCTGGCAGGATACACTGAGTTTATCAGGTATACTTGCTGATGGTGATTTTTATCTAATCGCAAATCCATCAGCGGATGCTGCGTTATTAGATAAATCAGATACTACAAGTACCATCACTTTCTATAATGGTGATGATGCTCTAGCACTTGCTGTTAATGGAACCATCATAGACGTAATTGGTGAACTGGGAGTCGACCCCGGTACAGCATGGGACGTTGCTGGTGTAACCGGAGCAACAAATGAACAATCGTTGCTTCGTAAGACTTCCGTAACTGCAGGAAATACAGACTGGGCTGCTTCAGCAGGAACTAATGCCACTGATTCAGAGTGGATTGTCAGAGATCAGGATGATTTCTCAAACTTTGGATTTGACAGTGACACTAATCCTGTGAATGTCACATTCCGCGTGAATATGGCTACAGCACTTGATACGGTTAATGCGAACAGCTATACCGTTCATATTAACGGTGCGGTAAAAGGTGCATATGCCGGTCAGGCTTTCTTAGGGGGCGAAACTATTTCCTGGGATGCTAATGCTACTGCAACTCTCGAAAATGTTGGCGGTGATTACTGGGAAGGAACCTACCAGTTAGCTGAAGGTGATACCTTGCTATACAAATACCGTTATTTCAACACTGCCACTAATGGCACTGATGATGAGAATGGTTTTGCGACTACCAATAACCCTGCAGGTTGGGATACCCGCGGCATGGTTGCAAGTCAGGATACGGTTCTCGATCTGGCATTTTATAATGACCGATCTGATAATCCGGAGCCCGGCACATTACAGCCATGGGAAAATAAAGCGGATTCTGTTGCAATATGGTTCCGTGTAAATGTTGGTCGTCTTGTGCAGGAGTCAAATTTTGACCCTACCACCGACAGTATTCAGGTCCGTGGTGGACAAGCACCTTTAACCTGGGATGCAGCTACAGCTGTGGTTCTGTCTTATGAAGGAGATGCAGCCGGTGATAATGAATTCTATTCAGGGGTAGGTTATTTCCCGATCGATTCATTAAACACAGCAGCGTTTGCACCCGACGGACAGCCTAACCCAACTATTAAGTATAAGTATTTTGCTTACGGGCCGAATGCTAACGTAGACTGGGAATCCTCTTCTGACAGGTTCTTTAACTTCAGTCCAAATGACACAACCGTGCACGGGCAGTCTTTCAATCAGACTCCTCCGTCTCAGGCGACTATAGTTAATACCAATTTGAATTTTGAAGTGAATGTCGGGATCCTAGAAGGACTCGGATTCTTCAATTCATCTATTGATACCGTTCAGGTACGTGGTACTTTCAACTCCTGGTCATCAGATAACATTATGGACTTCAATTCCTTTACAGGAACTTATGAAGAAAGTAATGTTCCTCTCACTGCAGCTGTGGGATCAGAAGTTAAGTACAAGTACTTCATTCGCTGGGATGACCGACGTGATGAAGAAACTAGCGAGTTCTATTTACCCGAGATCCGAGCTGCAGATCAGGGATGGGAAGAACCGGGTGTAACCGGTGGAGCCGATCGTGTGATCACGGTTGAAGATTCTCCATCTCAGGCCACCGTATCTGAATTCTATAATGGTGTTGAACCTGAAGCATTGATCAATGAAGCTAATGTTGAAACAGGTGCGATATCTGTTACTTTCCGAGTGAATATGGCTCCTGCTCTAGGTTTCACCAGTGATCCATTTGATCCAGCAAGTGATTCAGTATATCTGTACATAGATACGCCATTCTTCGCGCTGACCAACGGTATTGTGGTTGCAGGAGATAATGGTGAAAACTTCATAACACAAACTGCTGAAGAGATCGAAGCACTGAGATTCACCGATCCGGACGGAGATGATGTATATGAACTGGAGCTACCTCTGAACACAACAGATGGAACTCTGAATCACATCGGATTCCGTATTGCTTATGGTTCAGCTTTAGATCCTAATGGCGAACTGCTTGTAAATGGCGGTGGATTCGATGCCGGACGACGTCATTACCAGTACATACAGCCTATGGTTGCTTCTGACGGTACTGTTACATGGCCTTCATCTTATACCTTCCCGGTATTAGACTGGAAGCGTGATAACCTGCCATTCGAATTACCACCGGATTATCAGACTGTATCTAACGAAGATGAGTCTGTTGACCAAGCTGATCAGTTCAGCCTGAGTCAGAACTATCCGAACCCATTCAACCCGACCACAAATATTCAGTTCAGCCTGGCTACAGCTTCTGATGTTACGCTGACTGTTTACAATGTGATCGGTCAAAGAGTGGCTACACTGCTTTCTTCTCAGAAGATGAGTTCAGGTACGCACACTGTTGGGTTTGATGCTTCTTCACTTTCTTCAGGTGTTTATTTCTATCGCCTGCAGGCCGGTAACTTTGTTACCCAGAAGAGCATGACTCTCATTAAATAATTCTCTCTAATAAGTTTATTCGCAGGTGCTCTGAACGGCACCTGCGTTTTCATTTAATTTTTAGCATTTGGCAGCAACAATTTATGATATCGCAGAAAAAGCGGGGGTAAGCATAGCGACCGTATCAAGGGTCTTTAATAAAAGTGCTAATGTATCTGCTAAGACCCGCAAAAAGATACTTGAGATCGCTGAAGAGGTGGGATATCACCCGCATGCATATGCTCAGGGACTGGCCAGCCGTAAAACCAATACGGTCATGGTCGTCGTACCTGTGATCTCTAATTACTTTTTTATGGAAGTCCTTGGGGGAATTCAGGATAAGCTTGCCGAACAAAACTATGAACTCAGCATCTATAACATAACCGGGAAAAAGGACACCTTTACCCAGGTTGAGCATGTTCTCCGCAAAAGGCTTGCAGAAGGTTACCTGTTCATATCTATTCATCTGGACAATGAGAAGTGGACTCAGCTCAAAAAATACAATGTTCCGATCACCCTGGTTGATGAACATCATGACAGCTATGATTCTGTCTCGGTGGATAATAAACAGGGAGCCTATCGGGCCACGAAAAGCCTTATCAATGAAGGATTTACTCGCATAGCATTACTTGCCGCCTTAAAAAGTTCGAAACCCATCAGTGATCGTATTGAGGGTTATAAAAAAGCACTTTTAGAAAATGATATACCTTTCCGGAAAGAGCTGATCGTCTCCGGTGACTCAGATTACCGTGATGGTTTTACTGAGCGATCCGGATATGAGGCAATGATCAAGATCCTTACTATGGATCCGCTACCGGATGCCTGTTTTTGTTCTTCTGATATTCAGGCGGTAGGAGCAATGAAAGCGATGCAGGATGCCGATATTGAAATACCGATCATTGGATATGACGATATCGAACTGGCCGAATACATAGGCTTATCCACCGTCCGCCAACCCATGAAAGATATGGGATTTTTTGCCACACAAAACCTGATCGATCGGATGAATAATCCATCCAAAGCGATCTCACAAACTATCTATACACCAGAACTAATTATCCGTTCATCTACAGACTAAAGAGAGATTTTATGAAGAAGTTTATCTTAAGCAGTGTTCTGTTCTGTTTAACCTCTTTCAGTATTAACATAAAGGCACAGGTTGTTACTTTTGAGCCATCATTTGCAACCGAAAATGACACCCTGACCCTTACTTTTGACGCCACAAAAGGAAACGGAGGTCTTTCCGGATTTACCGGAGATGTATATCTGTATACCGGCCTGATCACTGATAAAAGTTCAGATCCGAGCGACTGGAAATATGTCCGCCCTGCGGGAAACTCCGGTTGGGAAAGCTACCCAGCCGAGCTTAAAATGACTCCATTGGGGAATGATCTATGGGAATTTGCCTATCCTTCCTCGGTAAGAGAATTCTATGGGGTGGCAGGTAGTGATACGGTCAAAGAAGTTACCTTACTCTTTCGCGGCACGAATGACGGTACCGGGGCTCCTGATGCAGTAGGAAGAGGGGACGGGGGCAGTGATATCTTTCTGGAACTCACCACGGGTTCGATCTCGACCACATGGCTGCAACCCGGGGGTGAGAGCAGGGTCATCGGAAGTACAGAAACTCTGGAATTTACAGGGATAGGAACTTCCACATCTCCGGGTCTTAATCTGACTGTTTTCCAAAACGAACAACAGGTTGCCAGTGTGGAAAACGATACGGTTAATTATACTTTTGGTCCTGAAGCAGCCGGAAATTACGACCTCAAACTTCTTGCAGAAGATCAGACCGGAGCCAGGGATTCCTCCATGTTCCGGGTGGTGGTAACAGATCAGAGTACATTATATGAAAGCAGGCCAGCCGGACTGGATGATGGCATTACCTATGGAAGCAGCGGCACTGTTCAGCTATCCTTATTTGCTCCCGGTAAGGATGAAGTATTTGTGATCGGGGATTTTAATGACTGGCAGCTGGATGCAGATTTCATCATGAAGAAAGATAGTCTTAGTCCTGACAGTGTCTGGTTCTGGACTGAGATTAACGGACTGACACCGGGTCAGCAATACCGGATGCAATACCTGGTAGATGGAAACATAAGGATCGCAGATCCTTATTCGGAACTGGTTCTGGATCCCTTTAATGATCGATTTATACCTGAATCTGTATTTCCTAATCTTCCGGATTATCCGGATGGGATCACCACCGATATGGTGGGTGTGATCTTTCCGGGAAAGACACCGTACAACTGGACGGCTGCAGAATATCAGCGTCCTGCACAGGATGAACTGGTGATTTATGAACTTCTGGTTAGGGATTTCCTGGAGGATCACAGTTATTCATCTCTCATCGATTCACTGGATTATCTGGAGCGACTAGGTGTAAATGCTATTGAACTTATGCCGGTGAATGAGTTTGATGGCAATATCAGCTGGGGATATAATCCTGCTTTCCATCTGGCACTGGATAAGTATTATGGTGATCCGGATACCTTTAAGCGATTTGTTGATGAAGCGCATAAGAGAGGGATCGCTGTGATACTGGATGTAGTATTGAATCATGCTACCGGACAAAACCCTCTGTATCGTCTCTATGATTCAGGTTCAAATCCATACTTTAACGAAGTGGCCAGGCATCCTTTTAATGTGTTCAACGACATGAATCATGAATATTCTGGTACCCGCTATTATACTAAGAGGGTGATTGAATACTGGCTTGAAGAGTATAAAGTGGACGGGTTCAGGTATGACCTGAGTAAAGGATTTACTCAGGTAAATTCAGGCGATGATGTGGGTGCGTGGGGTAATTATGATCAATCAAGAATTGATATCTGGAAAGACTATGCAAGTCACCAATGGTCTGTAGAACCTGAAAGCTACCTGATCATGGAACACTTTGGCAGCAATACAGAGGAAAAAGTTCTGGCAGATTATGGCTTGATGCTTTGGGGAAATATGAATGGGCCATATAGTCAATCAACTATGGGATATTCAGAAAACTCAAATATTTATGGTGTATTATCTGAATCCAGAAATTTCAATGATCGGCATCTGGTTGGTTTAATGGAAAGTCACGATGAGCAATGGATTATGTTCAAAAATATTGCCTTTGGTAACTCATCTGGTAACTATAACGTTAGAGAACTGGGAACAGCATTGGGCCGGCAAAAGATTGCCGGAGCATTCTTTTTTACACTTCCCGGACCAAAAATGATCTGGCAGTTTGGGGAACTCGGATATGGATACGGAGATGCAGGGGAACAGTGCCTGAATGACCAGTCTTATTGTCCCCCATCGGCACCGGGCCGAACCTCACCTAAACCGATCCGATGGGACTATTACAATACCCCGGATAATCCTGAAAGGGTAAAGCTCTACAAGACCTGGTCGGCACTCATTACCTTGAGAAAGGCAAGCCCGGTCTTTAGTGATCCTGTCAACACTACGTATGATCTGAATGGGCTTACAAAATCAATAGTGTTGGAACATACCGACACCGATGTAGTGATCATAGGTAACTTTGGAGTAGTATCGACCACGTTAAATGTACCATTCACAACGACCGGTACCTGGTATGATTACTTTGAGGGAAGTAGTACTACTATAAATGATACAGACATAGAGCTTACGCTTCAGCCCGGTGAGTTTAAGATATTCAGTACCCGGGAATTTCCTACCCCTGAAGACGGTCTGGCTACTTCATCAGAGGAGGGGCCATCCGATATTCCACAGGAATTCAATCTGAGCCAGAACTATCCGAATCCTTTTAATCCGGTTACTACCATGCAGTACGATGTGGCAAGATCCGGTAAAGTATTGCTTGAAGTGTACGATATACTGGGTCGTAAAGTGGCGACCCTGGTTAATGCAAACAGATCAGCCGGCAGTTACACTGCACGATTTGATGCCTCTGATCTCAGTAGCGGGATGTATGTAGCCCGGTTGGTTGCGGGTGGCACCGTTCAGATCCGAAAAATGACCCTGATCAAATGACATTTTCAGCGAAAAAAATCTCAGTATCTGCTATCTCATTAGCACTGCTTTTTGTACTTAATTCCTGCAGTGTTGATGAGCCATCTGTTCCCAACACATCAGAGCTTCTGGGCCTGGCAAGTCCGGTAATGCTGGAATATTCCTCTACGGAGATACTTTTACAGGACTATTTTATCGATCCTGTCAGGATTGATTCCTTAACAGTTCCTGAAGGATTAGAGGCAATCTGGAATAAGGAAGAAGCATCGGTAGTGATATCCGGTGAATTACCGGTAGCCATGGATCTTATGAAAGTTTATGTGGAAGGCTATGAGTATAGTATTCCTCTGAAGCGGTCAGAAAAGTATCTGGTTCAATTCCGTTTAGATCCGGGAGAGGAAAGGTATGACCGCGTGCAGTTGAAAGGGGAAATGAACAGCTGGAATCCGAATGCCACGGAACTGGAATTCGTGGATGGAATCTGGACTACCGAGATGCATTTGAATCGCGGGATATTCCAGTATTTATTCGTGGCCGATGGGGAAGAAGTGATGGATCCTGAAAATGAAGAAAGAGTCTCTAATGGTATGGGCGGTTTCAATTCTTTGCTGACTGTGGGTGATCAGGATATTGAATTACCTGAATTATTCACTAATACTTACAACGGCAGAAGTATTTCACTCAGGGCTGATCTTGCAGATGATGTAATTGTATTATGGGAGAACTATGCCCTTCCGGTGAATAAAACTGACGACTTTTATTCGATCAATATACCGGCAGCAGCTAAGAACCTTAACCGGTCTCATATTCGGGCCTGGGGATATAATGAAGATGGTATCGGAAATGACGTACTGATCCCCTTAGAGAATGGAACGGTGCTGGATGAATCCAGTGACCTGGAACGCACCGACTGGTATAACTGGAATATGTATTTTGTGCTCATTGACCGCTTTAAGGATGGAAATCCTTCCAATACCAGAAAGCTGAACAGTCCGGAAGTAGATCCCAGAGTTGATTATTACGGAGGAGATCTCGCAGGGATCACCCAAAAGATCAAAGACGGATATTTTGAACAAATGGGGGTGAATACCATATGGTTGTCACCGATCAGTCAGAACCCCGATGAACCATTCGGATACTGGGATCAGGGCGGCCCGGAAACTAAATTCTCCGGGTACCATGGCTACTGGCCGGTCAGCTCATCCAGGATAGATGACCGTTTTGGTACGGAAGCTGAATTCCGGGAGTTACTTGATGTAGCCCACTCAAATGGAATGAATGTAATACTCGATTATGTAGCGAATCATGTACATCAGGATCATCCGGTCTATCAGCAGCATAAAGACTGGGCAACTAACCTGTATCTGCCGGATGGCAGTCTCAATACCCAGCTTTGGGATCAGCAGCGCCTGACCACCTGGTTTGATACCTTTATGCCAACCCTGGACTTCAGTAAGCCGGAAGTGGTAGATACCATGACTGACTCTGCACTTTTCTGGGTTCAGAACTATGATCTTGACGGTTTCCGGCATGATGCGACCAAGCATATTCAGCTGGATTTCTGGAGAACCCTTACCAGAAAGGTCAAAGATGAAATCACGATCCCAACCGGCAAGAGAGTGTACCAGATCGGTGAGACCTATGGAAGTAGAGAACTGATAGCCAGCTATATCAATACAGGCATGCTGGATGCTCAGTTCGACTTCAGTTTATTTGATTCCGGGCAGAATACATTTGGTAAAGGTGACTCCTTTAAAGGGCTTGAGGCACAACTACAGGAAAGTTTTAATTACTATGGGTACCATAACCTTATGGGATACATCTCAGGCAATCATGATAAGCCGAGATTTATATCCCTCACCAGTGGTGAAGTGAAATGGGATGAAGACGGAAAAATCGCAGGCTGGACACGTGAGATCGAAAGACCACAGTCTTTTGCATATGACCGTTTGCTAATGTTCCATGCTTTCAATCAGACCATACCCGGTATCCCGGTTACTTATCAGGGAGATGAATATGGCCAGCCAGGAGCAAATGATCCTGATAACCGTCGCTGGATGCAATTTGACGAAGAGGAACTCACGGCAGATGAATTAAGGACCCGAAACACTTTTCAAACTCTTACCGGCCTCAGAAATGATAATCTGGAGCTGACCTATGGTGATTTTATATTTCATAGTTCAGGCGAGAACACCATGGCATATTCCAGAGCCTATTTTGATCATATCAGCTATGTCATCTTCAATAAAGCAGACAAAGATGAAACCATTGAGATCGATCTGAGAGAAGGGTTTGATCATTCATCCCTTGATGCGTCCTTTGCGAATGACTTTGAGGTCAGGGATAACAAGCTGAGCATCACCCTTTCCGCAAATAGTTTTGAAATACTAACACTAAACTGATGAAAATGAATTTCTCAAAATATTCACTGGCAGTTCTGGTTCTTATAGCCACCTTAACATTCACAGCCTGTGAAGCACCCGCACCTCAGTCTTCTTCTGTGGTACCTCCTCAAAGTAAAGTGGAGCAACTGGACTGGACTAAGAATGCATCAATCTACGAGATCAATGTCAGACAATTCTCTGAAGAAGGGACTTTCAATGCGGTAAGGGAAGAGCTCCCGCGACTTAAAGAGATGGGAATCCGGATCTTATGGCTGATGCCCGTTCATCCTATAGGAGAAATTAACCGTAAGGGATCGTTAGGTAGTTATTATTCTGTGGCCGACTATAAGGATGTGAATCCGAATTTCGGAACTAAGGAAGACTTCCGTGCACTGGTTGATGAGGCTCATGAAATGGGCTTTAAAGTGATCATTGACTGGGTAGCAAATCATACTGCTTGGGATAATCCATGGACCGCAAATCCTGACTGGTATGAATTAAATGAACAGGGTGAATTCATTCCTCCTAGAGGAACTGACTGGACCGATGTGATTCAGCTGGACTACACGAATGAAAATATGAGAGCGGCAATGATCGAGGCCCTGGAATACTGGGTGAGAGATATGGATATAGACGGATATCGCTGTGATGTGGCAGGAATGGTGCCCACGGATTTCTGGGTGGAAGCGATCGATTCACTCAACCAGATCAAACCGGTATTTATGCTGGCTGAAGACGGGGAGCCGGAACTTGTGGTGGAAGCCTTTCAGATGAATTATGCCTGGGCTTATGCGCATATGATCAGGGAAGTTGCGAAAGGAGACAGCACCTTTACAGATCTGACTGAACTGATCAATGATAATGAGAAACGCTTCCCAAGATCTGCTTACCGTATGTATTTTACTTCCAATCATGATGAAAATTCCTGGACCGGTTCGGATTCTGCTATGTACGGCGATAATTTTGAGAATTTTGCCGTTTTGTCTGCAACAATATCAGGCATGCCGCTGATCTATAATGGTCAGGAGACCGGTTTAAATGAACAGCTTGAATTCTTTGAAAAAGATCCGATCCAATGGGATGGGTATGAGTATCAGAACTTATATACTACACTTTTAAAGCTAAAAAGGGATGAGGAAGCACTTTGGAATGGTGCTTATGGTGCTGAACCTGAATTTATCAAGATGCCCGAAGGGATGTTCGCTTATTCAAGAGCAAAAGGAGAAAGTGAGGTGATTGTGGCTTTGAACTTTAATTCAGAGAACGGAATGAACCAGGTGGCATTAGCTGATCTTGGTGTGGACGAATCCTATACGACCTATAATTCAGAAAGTATATTGGTGACCTCAGACTCCGTAAGTTTAAGTCCAAATGAATGGGTCATATTCGTAAAATAATTTATTTAATTACACAGAAATCAAACTATGGATAACACGCCTAAATCAAGACCGAAACTAAGCTTCTGGCAGATCTGGAATATGAGCTTTGGCTTTCTGGGCATTCAGTTCGGATTTGCACTTCAGAATGCTAATGTAAGCCGGATCTTTGAGACCCTTGGAGCGAGTGTTGATGATATTCCAATACTCTGGATCGCAGCCCCGCTTACCGGTCTGATTGTTCAGCCGATTATTGGTTATTTCAGTGACCGAACCTGGACTCGTTTAGGTCGCCGCCGGCCATATTTCCTGTTTGGCGCCATAGCGGCATCTATAGCACTAGTGATCATGCCGAATTCTCCGGTACTATGGATAGCTGCCGGTATGCTTTGGATCATGGATGCCTCTATCAACATTTCCATGGAGCCGTTTCGGGCTTTTGTGGGAGATATGCTTCCATCCGAACAAAGAACTAAAGGATTTGCCATGCAAAGCTTTTTTATCGGAACCGGTGCGGTTATTGCCTCTGCTTTGCCATGGATGATGACCAACTGGTTTGGAGTGGCTAATACAGCTCCGGAAGGGATCATTCCGCCATCCGTACGATGGTCATTTTACCTGGGAGCCATCGCTTTTATTACAGCAGTTACATGGACTGTGATGAGGACAAAGGAATACAGTCCTGAGGAGCTGGAAGAATTTGAGGCGGCGGAGAAGGACAAGATCGAAGATCCCGACGCTCTCCGAGAGGTGCCCATTGAGGCAGGAGATGGGCAGAAGAAGATCACTCTTGGTTTTGGCTTTATGGTATCCGGAGTCATCTTAACCTATCTGACTTACCTTTATGCACTCGATAAAGAAGTATATGTTGCAACCATTGGACTTGCGGCAGTTGGAATAATCGCTGCCATTGCCGGAATGCTGCAAAAAGGCGGAAACACCAATAATGGACTGGTAGTGGTCATGCATGATATGATCAATATGCCTAAGACCATGAAGCAGTTGGCGCTGGTTCAGTTCTTTTCCTGGTTTGCACTTTTTGCAATGTGGATCTATACCACTTCTGCCGTCACTGCTCATATTTACGGAACCAGTGATACAACCTCCGCACTCTATAATACCGGCGCTGACTGGGTAGGAGTGATGTTCGGAGTATATAATGGGGTGGCTGCGATCGTTGCTTTCGGGCTTGCTCCGCTGGCTAAATTAACCAGTCGAAAATTTGTTCATTCCCTGTCTCTGATACTTGGTGGACTGGGTCTTATCTCTGTTTATTTCTGGTCCGACCCCAATATGCTGATCATTTCTATGATAGGAGTGGGTATCGCCTGGGCTTCCATACTGGCAATGCCCTATGCTATCCTGGCTGGTTCGCTTCCTGCCAGTAAAATGGGATTATATATGGGTATTTTTAATTTCTTTATCGTACTTCCGCAGTTACTGGCGGCCACGATCCTGGGATATGTAACCCGGTCGTTCTTTGGAGGAGAGGCGGTTTATGCTTTGATCCTCGGCGGGATCACCATGATCATAGCTGCACTCAGTATGAAGTTCGTGGATGATGTGGATGAGTGATCTTTAACAGCATGAAACTTATACTAAAAATCTTACTGATACTGGCTTTACTCTCTGTCATTTCATGCTCTGAAAAGGAAAAAAAGAGAGAATATATAGCCCCCGAATGGGCAAAAGGAATCACCTGGTATCAGATTTTTCCGGAGCGATTTAATAATGGTGACCGGGATAACGACCCAGACAGGGTCCGTGCAAGGGGACCAGAAGGATGGCAGATCTCTTCCTGGACCGGTGACTGGTATGACCGGGCTGCATGGGAATTAAATGATTCTGATGATTTTTATGGTACCGTTTTCGAGCGACGGTACGGCGGTGATCTGCAGGGTGTCATCAATAAACTCGATTACCTGAAGGAACTGGGTATTAATGCGATCTACTTTAACCCGGTATTTGATGCGCAATCACTTCATAAATACGACGGTTCTTATTTTCACCACATTGACCGTAATTTCGGTCCCAACCCGGAAGGAGATGTAGATCAGTTTAATAATGAGGATCCATCTGACCCGGAAACCTGGCAGTGGACTTCAGCAGATTCATTATTCCTGAAGCTCATAGAGCAGGCTCATGCCAGAGATATAAAGGTGGTAATCGACGGAGTATTCAACCACAGCGGTACTGAATTCTGGGCCTTTGAAGATCTGATCAAAAATCAGCAGAACTCGGCCTTTAAAGACTGGTATATCGTTCATTCCTTTGATGACCCAGCGACTAAGGACAGTAGTGAATTCGACTATGAAGGCTGGTGGGGATTCAAGGGATTGCCGGTATTCAGAGAAGAAGATGGAAATCTGGTTGCTCCCGTGAAAGAGTATGTTTTTGCAGTTACCCGGAGATGGATGGACCCCAACGGGGACGGTGATACCTCAGACGGGATAGATGGATGGCGACTGGATGTGGCTGAAGAAGTGGGCTTAGAATTCTGGAAGGAATGGCATGCGCTGGTATATGACCTGAATCCGCAAGCTGTTACCGTGGCTGAGATCTGGACCGACAAAGCAAAGGAATACATAAGTGGGGAGATGTTCACTTCGGTAATGAATTATCGTTTTGCCTATGCAGCCAAAGACTTTCTGATTGATGATAGGATCAGCACAGTGGAATTTGTGAATCGTCTTGAACAGATAAGGGAGGAATATCCGGACGGCTCAGAGCATATCCTCCAAAACCTGATGGATAGTCATGATACCGCACGGCTTGCATCTGTTATCGTAAATCCCGGACTTGAATATGACCGCAACGGAGGCCTCAGGGATAATGCAGACTTTGACGTTCGCAAACCAAATGACGAGGAAAGAATGATCCAGCGGCTGGTTGCTCTATTTCAGTTTACCTGGGAGGGTGCTCCGATGATCTATTACGGCACTGAGGCAGGGATGTGGGGAGCGGATGATCCGGATGACCGAAAACCTATGGTCTGGCCAGAAAATGAATATGAGACCGAAGATTCTCACCCACTGGGAGCTTCTCGCCCGTCAGATGATAATAATTTTGATGAGGACCTATTCGGGTACTATCAGTCGCTTATATCGATTCGCGAAGAAAATGAAGTACTTAAAACCGGTAAGGGACGATTTCTGTATCAGGACCCGGAAAGCAAAATGGTAGCATTTATACGGGAAAAAGAAGGAGAGGATCCCATACTCGTGGTGCTTAATCGTTCAGCCGATCAGGGAACACTGAGAATTCCTTTAGCAGAAATAGGAATGGAGATAAACACGATCGCTGAACTGAACAGCAGTACCGGTTCTCAGAACGTAATGAGCATGAGTTTAGCCTCGGTTGCCGGTGACGAGATCGTTATACAGATCCCCGCCGTATCAGGAAGTGTATATATCCTGAGTCCTTAATTCTGAATCCTCCCATTTCTCCCTTAACTTAATCCCATGAAATTAAAGCAAAAGCATTTTATCCCGTTTATGCTGGTGCTGGCGGGAATTACGACCATTGGTATAATCATCTCATCCTTTTCCTTTAAGAATAAACAGCAGGTTGAGTTCGAAGAGAATGTAGCGGTCTCTGATTCTCTTTTGACCATGGAGCTTCCAAGGATCGGGCAAGATGGTATGCTGAAGCTGAACGAGTGGCAAGGTGAAGAACAAGTATTGGTTTTCTGGGCCAGCTGGTCAGAAAAGTCAGAAGCTCTGATGAAAGAGATCACTCAGTTCAGCGCAGCCTATGATGACTCCAGTTTACAAATAATAGCAGCTCTGGTAATGGACGTGACCGAGTCTAAACCGGACCCCTCCGAATTTCCCGGATTTATATATGTTGACGGTACCCGGCTGTACAATCATCTTAAAGTACCCGGAATACCCACCTATATTTACCTGAAAAGGGGAAAAGTGGCGCATACTCATGTTGGTTATGAGATCGGAGCCGGCCTGGACACTCTCAAAGCATACTGATCATGCCGGTTGATGAGATCATCATACTGAATGGAAAAATGGTAGAATCAGATGATGCCTGCATCAGTCCTCTGAACCGAGGCCAGATGTATGGAGATGGCTGCTTTGATACCCTAAGAGGTTATGATGGATATTACTTTGCGCTTCCTGCGCACTATGACCGCCTCAGGGATGGACTGAATTATCTGGGCATCAGGCTCAGTTTCAGTTCAGATGAATTTGCACAGATGATAGAAGACCTCGTCAGCAAAAACAAAATGGGCGGCAGGGATGTGATGATCCGAACACAATGCTGGCGAAAAGGAGGAAGAGGGTATTCAAGTAATGAGTCCGACCATGACTGGATGATCCAGTGTAGCCCCGTAACTGAAAAAACCAACGCTCTCAGGCTGGATTTTCTGACCACACCCTGTATACCGGACGCAGCCTTAAGCAGGAAGTATAAGTGGACCAACGGACTTAATTACATCATTGCTGCTCGCGAGGCAGCATTGAAAGGCTTTGAAGACGGGATCATGCTGAGCCTGGATGGAGATATCAGTGAAACTACCATAGCAAACGTATTCTGGGTGGAGGGCGATGAGATCTTTACTCCATCCGAAGCATGTGATCTGCTTCCTGGTATTACCCGGTCTGTAGTAATAGAGCTGATCCGGGAAGCAGGCTACGAACTAAATACCGGAAAGTTTGGAAAGGAAGAGGTCCATAATGCAGAGGCATTTTTTTGCACCAATGCTCTGATGGGGATCAGAGGAGTAAGTACGATCGGTTACCGGGAGTTTAATGCAGACCATCCCGTGATCCGTAAACTTCAGATGTTATACGATAAAAAGGTTCGGAATGAATCGCTTTAAGCATATAGATGAATTGTTTAAATATCTGGATCAGATTCCCAAGTTTCAGACATCAGGAGTAGGTTCCGTTAATTACAGTCTGGATAATATTCGCAGTTTCTGTGAACAGGCCGGAAATATCCATCTGAATTTTGCCTCTGTACACGTAGCCGGAACCAATGGAAAAGGTACAACTTCCTCTCTTATTGAATGGGTATACCGAAATAGCGGTATTAAAACCGGATTGTTTACCTCACCTCATCTGCTTCGTTATAACGAAAGGGTGAAGGTCAACGGTGAAGAGATCCGGGATTCGGAGATGTTAAACTTCTTCAACGAATACCTTACCGCTATAAAAAAGTATAAGCTCAGCTATTTTGAGATCAGTACTGCACTGGCTTTCTGGTATTTCAGTAAGAAAAATGTCGAACTGGCTGTGATTGAGACCGGACTGGGTGGAAGGCTGGATGCGACCAATATCATTGAACCGGAGCTCTCTGTTATTACCAGTATTTCGCTGGACCATACCGATATTCTTGGGAACACCATTGAAGAGATCGCAGCTGAAAAAGCAGGTATAATAAAACGAAACCGGCCGGTGGTTGTTGGTAAGCTCCCTGAGTCTGCATTGAAAGTGATCAACAAAGTCTGTAAAAGAATGGATAGCCCATCCTTTCACGCAACGGAATTAAGGCCGGATTTCTATAATGGGCAGGTGAGCCTTGAGAGCGGGAGTTCATTCCAGACGAATTTCATTGAACCGGTAAATAAATGGAATGTGGCTATGACCATATTGGTGTGCCGCACACTGCAGGATGAATGGCCGGTCGGTAAAACTACGATCAGGGAGAGTTTGGAGAATTTTAAAGGAGTCAGCGGCCGCTTTGAAAAATTGAGTGGGGTATCTGACTGGTATTTTTCCGGGGCACACAATGAGGAAGCATTACTGTCTTCTTTGCAGACAATAAGAGAAATATCTGCCGACAGGACCCCAGTATTATTTCTTTCGCTTATGAAAGATAAAGTGAATAAAAAAGTGACCGATCTTTTGAATGGATTCGGAGATATCTATTATGTGGCTCAGGAGGGGAGTAGAGCCGCTTCAATAGCAGATATGAAGGATTTGATCGACCTTAAAGAAGTGACCGAATCGAACTATGAATCTATTTTAAATGAATTAAAGACATCATTAGTAATTTTTGCGGGAAGTTTTTACTTTTATCCCATCGTTAAGCGGTGGATATCACAGATTGATCAAAATAATTGAACCGCAATCATTCGTCCTTACCTGATTGAATATCCTCTGTATCTACTTGAAAAGACGGTAATACCGATATTCATCCCAATATTTAGAAAACCTAGTATAACAGTCTATTTTTATGTCAGACAAGCAGCCCGCCGGAATTTCGGCCGCGGAGTTAGACTCTCTTGAGAAGAAGAAACTTCATGAACTACAGACGTTGGCCAAATCCATTGGTATTAAACGCGTTACAGGTGTACGCAAGCAGGAATTAGCCGATAACATCCGGGCAAAAGCAAAAGAAATGAATGAAAGAGGTGATGATCGTGCCCGTCACGATTCAACCCGATCAGATGAAGAACTGACCTCGTACGGTGGCCAGAGCCACATCGTATCCTATAAAAAAGAGAAAGAGAAAGACGAGGATAAGTCAAAAAATCATTCTAACAAGAACCGTAATAACCGGGGAAACAAGCGCAAGAGAAAGAATCATGACCATGATCAGCTGCCTGAGTCTGACGCGCCTACTCTGAAAGAACGAATTGAAGAACTGGAGCCGGATCTTGGGCCTTATTTGTTTAATGAAGGTACTCTGGAGATCCTGCCGGATGGTTATGGCTTCCTGCGGTCAGTGAATTATAATTATAAAGCCAGTCCGGATGATATTTATGTATCACCCTCTCAGATAAAACGTTTCAGACTGAAGCAGGGAGATGTTGTGATCGGGATCATTCGTCCACCCAAAGTTGGAGAAAGATACTTTGCATTGCTTCGTATTGAAGGGGTAAATGGTCGTATACCTCATGATATGGACAATCGTCAGGATTTCGAAGATCTGCTGCCTATTCACCCGGAAGAAAGATATCGCCTGGAATTCGATCCCAGAGAATATTCCACTCGCTTTATAGATCTTTTTGCACCGGTAGGTAAAGGACAAAGGGGACTGATCGTTGCCCAGCCAAAAACCGGTAAGACCACCATTCTGCGTAATATTGCAAATGCTGTAACCACCAACCATCCGGAAACCAAAGTACTGATCGTTCTGGTCGATGAGCGTCCTGAAGAGGTTACCGAAATGGAGCGTACCGTAAACGGAGCTGAAGTTGTTGCTTCTACTTTTGATGAAAAGCCTGAAAATCATATCGCTTTAGCTGAGATCGTCTTTGAAAAAGCAAAAAGGCTCGTTGAAAGCGGACACGATGTTCTGCTCCTGATGGATTCGATCACCCGTCTCGCAAGAGCTTATAATATTTGTACCTCCAGTAAGGGGCGTACCATGACCGGGGGTGTAGATTCAGAAGCGCTTAAAGTACCAAGACAGCTTTTCAGTTCCGCCCGTAATATCGAGAACGGCGGATCTCTGACCATCCTTGCAACTGCTCTGATCGATACCGGATCCAGAATGGACGATGTGATCTTTGAGGAATTTAAAGGAAC
This sequence comes from Balneola sp. MJW-20, assembly GCF_040811775.1. Classification (NCBI taxonomy): domain Bacteria; kingdom Pseudomonadati; phylum Balneolota; class Balneolia; order Balneolales; family Balneolaceae; genus Gracilimonas; species Gracilimonas aurantiaca. The sequence goes on along the minus strand of NZ_JBFNXW010000001.1, from coordinate 867,488 downwards.
CGGTAATATGGAGATCATTCTGGACCGACGAATTTCTGATCGTCGTCTGTATCCTGCCATCGATATCTTCCGCAGCGGGACCCGAAGAGAAGAACTGCTGGTTAGTGATGCCGAAAGGGAGAAAGTAGTACTACTCCGGCGTTATATGACCAACATGAATGCCTTCGAAGCTATGGAATTCCTGCTCGATAAGATCAAGGGAACCAAGAATAACGAGGAATTCCTGATCTCAATGAATAAGTAGATTGTTCAATATTTGGCAATGAGTCCCATGTATTGAGTATCAAGTTAAGACCAAATACTTGTTTGGTATATCCGTGATTCCTGTTCCGAATTTATAAATTATTCCTTTCTACTTAGCCGGGAATTAAAGATAATAAAGTATGAACATCGGACGCTTTGAAGTTGAACAGTTAAGTGAGGGGATCTTTGAAATCTTTGAAGATGGGGACATCCGTAAAACAGATCCCGATCATATTGAAGATAGTTCGGAGGATGAATTACTTCGCAGTTCCTCCAGTTTTGTGGGAATAGATCCGGTTCTGATCAGAGACGGGAAGCATAATATCCTTATCGATACCGGTTTGGGATGGGGGCTCGATCATCGTTCTCATTTTGAAAATACATCAAACCTGAAGACCAACCTGGATATATTCGGTCTTAGTCCGGACGATATCACTCATGTGGTCCTATCTCATCTTCACTTTGATCACTCAGCCGGTTCTACTTACGTTGACGGTGAAAGCCGTACCCAGGTGACCATGCCCTATGCGAATTACTTCATACAGAAAAAGGAGTGGTATTTTGCTCTTGAACAAATGGAACACCCCACAGATGTAATTGGTGCGGGGTATAACCTGGATGAACTCTACAAGCTCATGGCGGAAGAAAAGCTGGTAATGATCACTGATGCCAGCTTTGAACTCATTCCGGGTATAAAACTGATCCGAACGGGAGGACATACTCCTGGACATCAGATCGTCAAGATCGAGGACCAGGGGGAAACTGCTTATTACCTGGGAGATCTGGTTCCGACTGAATTTCATCTGAATCAATATTCTATGAGAAAAATGGATATTGACCCTCTTCAGGCCAAAAAAGCGAAGACCTTAATTTTGCGGCAGGCGCTCGAAGAAAATGCCTATCTGCTCTTCTATCACTCTATTCATACTAAATCCGGTCGCCTGGACAAAGATAAAGACCGGAATCTGGTCCTCCGAAAGGAAAGGTGATTTTGGTATTGAGCTTCTGGATTTCTGCCATTTGCCCTAAAGTATTCGGAATGGTTACCGTTCAAAAGAAATTCTTCTCTTCACTTAATTCATCATATATTTGACGCATGGAGAAATACGACGCTATTATTATTGGTTCCGGGCATAATGGCCTTGTTACCGGTTGCTACCTGGTCAAGAACGGATATAAAGTACTGGTTCTGGAACGAAGGGATACCATCGGTGGCGCCGTTTGTACGGAAAACATGTTTCGATCAGAAGAGAATCCAAACGGTTTTCAAATGGATGTGGGTTCCTCGGTTCACGTGATGATCCATCAGACCGGGATCATTGAAGAACTGGAACTTGAAAATTATGGACTGGAATACATTGATATGGACCCCATTATGTCCTATCCGGTTCCGACCGGGAAAGGGGTGATCCACTTCTTTAAAGATGTAGACCGCACACTTGAATCTATTTCCAAAGTGGCTCCGGAAGACGTGAAGAACTATAAAGAGTTTATCGATTTCTGGGGAAAGATCAATAAAGGCGTACTGAAGGCTTTTATGACCAAACCTTCAGGCGGAAATATTATGACGGAGCTGGCTAAATCCCAGATCCGGGAAGGTGCGATGTTCAAGAAGGGAGAGCAGGCAGCCGGATTGCAAAAGATCCTTTCAAGCTACGGTAAGGTAGTAGAAGACGCTTTTGATAATCCTTATATGCGTGCTGCCATCTTGTGGTTTGCTGCACAGTCGGGACCTTTACCCGATCATTCCGCAACCGGTGATTTTGCCGGCTGGCAGTCTATGCTGCATGAAAGCGGAGCAAAACACCCTAGAGGCGGATCTGGTATGCTAACTCAGGCTATGAAAAACCTGATCGAGGCACATGGCGGAAAAGTGATGTCCGAATGCCCTGTGGAAAAGGTCCTGATCGAAAACGGGAAAGCTATAGGTGTTCGTACAGAAGATGGGGAAGAATTCAGAGCAGAGATCATTGTCTCAAATGCCCATGTTCAGACCACCATGTTGAAAATGGTAGGTCGTGAGCACCTGGATGACTCCCTTTTCAAAAAAGTAGAAGATATTCGTGTAGGTAATGGATTTGGTATGGTTATCCGTTGTGCGGTTGAGGAACTTCCGGAGTATACTGCATGTCCGGATGACCCGTACATTCATAACGGGATACAGCTCCTTGCTCCATCGGTTCAGTATATGAATAATGCGATCGGTGACTACATGAAGGGGCTTCCTCCTGAAGATCCGGCCGTTCTGTGTATGACTTTTTCGAAGATAGACCCTGATGTGGCAAAAGACGGAAAACATACACTTTTTGCATGGGCACAATGGCATCCTTATGAACTTCAGCAGGGATTGAACTGGGATGATATCCGGGAAAGAGAAGCACAGAAGATCTATGACGTGGTAACGCGCTATGCGCCCAATATGGAGGGTAAACTCATCGACTGGTACATACAGTCGCCTCTTGATATTGAACGGAAACACGGGCTGCTGAGAGGCAATGTGATGCATGTGGAAATGAGCTTCGATCAGATGTTTATGTTCCGGCCCATTCCGGAGATGAGTCAGTACGAGACCCCCATCGATAACCTTTATTTGTCTAGTGCCTCTTGTCATCCGGGTGGCGGCGTATTTGGGGCAGCCGGTCACAATGCGGCACAGGTGATCCTTAATAAGCATAAAAAGAAATTTTTCTCATTCAGCTGATTTGATCTCTACCATTTACATAGATCTCCGTAAGATCGAGGCAAACCTTCGGGCGGTTGAAAGAAGATTGCGCCCGGGTATACAAAAGATGGCTGTAGTGAAAGACAATGCCTATGGTCACGGAATGATACCTGTTTCAAAGTTTTTGGCTGACAAAGTGGAATGGTTCTGTGTGGCCAGGGTGGAAGAAGGAGTGGAGCTTAGGAAAGCTGGTATATCCAATCCGGTTTTAGTATTGGAGCTTCCTCAGTTGGAGACAGCGGACCTTTACCCGGCTTATGACCTTACGGCAAGTATATCCGATCTTGGTGTATTCGACATTCTACGTGCCGGAACAAAAGCACATATACATTTTGATACCGGTATGTTTCGTCTGGGGATTTTACCGGAGGATGCAGCTGAAGTCGAAAATAAAGTTACATCAGGTCAGATCGATATAAACGGGATCTATACCCATTTTGCTAACTCGGATGTTTCGTCTCACAACCGTGTCAAAGAGCAACTTGAAATATTTCAACAGATTAGGAGCAGGTTTCCTGAGGAGTGGATGACGCATACAGCCAACAGCGGTGCCATCTTCTACTATAATGATCTGGACCTGCATTATGATGCGGTCAGACCCGGAGTTTGTTTATATGGCTATGCGCCCGGACCCGATGAGATTAATGATCTGGAACCTGTGATCGAGTGGCAGTCTAAGCTGGTGCAGGTGAAAAAGATCAGGAAAGGCGGGATGGTTGGCTACGGCAGCCGATGGGCCGCAGATTCAGATGGCTGGATAGGTGTGATACCGGTTGGCTATGCACAGGGTATTTTCAGGTCATTGACCAACAAGATCCCGGTCCGTATAGCCGGAAAGCTATATCCCACAGTGGGTACTATCAGTATGGACTACATTATGGTATGGCTTGGACAGGATAAGGTTGATAACGGTACGGTGGTCACACTAATGGATAAAGATGAACTGAGCGCAAAAGAGTGGGCTGCACAATTAGGGACCATACCCTATGAGATTACAACTGCTATCTCAGATAAGATAAAAAGGGTGTTTAATTACTGAACAGGATCAGTAAGCGATCGAAGTCAGCTCAAGATCGAAACGAAGGGTGTCATTTCTGAGATCACTGTTCTCATTATTTCCATAGCCAATGGAAGGGGGGACAAATATTACCTTAACTCCTCCTTCTTTCATTCCCAGCAGAGCTTCCTTAAACCCCTCTATATGGTTTCGAACGTTTCTGAAAACAGGATCAGTGTTTCCATTTGAATAGGAACTCTCAACAATTCTACCATTTGTAAGCCTCAGGGTATACTTATAACCGACAAAATCACGAATAGTTACCTCCAGCGGACCTTCACCTTCATCAAGTTCATAGGTAATGAGGCCGGATTCAGAAGTAACCGGGTTTATTCCCTGAATAGATAACGGATCCGGTACCGTAGATAAATCCGGACCCGCAAATGGATCGTCGTCACAGGATGAAAATAAAAACAAAACAGCTACTGCTGCAGATAACAGAATTCGGGTAGAAATTGCGTTCATATTGATCAACGAATCAATTTTTTTAGGGATGATAAAGGTCTCTTTGATGATCCTATAATATACAGGAAATAGAGCATAATTACATTACTGCTTAATCTTCCGGTATACTAAGGGACTTCTTAAGATCTTTTTCTCTGACTCTGACCGCGACCTTACTTATGAAAATGGAAAACTCATAAAGAACGACCAGAGGAACCCCTATGAGAATCTGCGATACCGGGTCGGGCGGGGTTAGAAAAGCGGAGATCAGCAGGCACAATACGATAGCATGACGTCGGTATTTTCTAAGAAATTCCGGGGTCATCAGTCCGATCCTGGAAAGTGAATAGCTTATCACTGGTATCTGGAATACAATTCCACATGAAATCGTCCACATGGTGAGTGAACTGAAGTACTCGTTTATATCGAAATCATTGCGGATAACCTGAGAGATCTCAAACTGTGTGAAGAACTGCATGGCAAAAGGTGTCAGGATCAGGTAACCGAAGGATACGCCCAGAAGGAAGAAAAAGGAAATAAAGACCGCACTGATATAGGTTTTTACTTTTTCTGTAGATTCAAGTGCAGGTGCAATAAAGCACCACATCTGGTAAATGAAGATCGGTGACCCGATGATGAAGCCCATTACGAATAAAGTCCCCCAATAAGTAAAGAACTGTCCGGGAAGTCTTCTGCTCTGAAGAGTAAGGTCAATGGCGTCAACCCTGAGCAATTCATACATGAAGAAATCAGACTGGGTTGGACCGAGCATAACTTCATCTATCAGGAAATCAGAAAAATAGAATGCTACGATCACCCCAATGCCCACTCCCGCCAGACCTTTTATGATCCTCCAACGGAGTTCTTCAAGGTGTTCCAGAAAAGACATCTGGGCAGTTCGGTCCTTAGGTTTTTTAGCCTTAGGAGGCGTCTTGCCCATTATTTGACGTTCTTGCAAAAGGGAGCTCTTTTAAACGGTTACAAAGTCATAAAGAGGAAACTGCTCACAAAGATCATGGATCTCAGCAGCTACTTTCTTATGAATCTCTTCATCTTCAGGTTTTTGTAATACTTGGTCGATCAGTACAGCAACTTGTCTGAATTCCTCTTCACCAAAACCACGGGTGGTCATAGCCGGTGCTCCTATTCGAATACCGGAGGTTACAAAAGGACTTTCGGTGTCAAACGGTACCATATTTTTATTTACAGTGATAGCTGCTTTTCCAAGAGCTTCTTCAGCTATCTTACCGTTTAATCCCTTATTCCTGAGATCGATCAGTATCAGGTGGTTGTCGGTACCACCACTAACAATGTCGTAGCCGAGATCTATAAATTTGGCTGCCAGCGCTTTGGCGTTCTTTTGAGTCTGATCCTGATACGTCTTAAAGTCATCCTTCAAAGCCTCTCCAAAAGCGACTGCCTTTGCTGCAATAACATGCATTAAAGGACCTCCTTGTGTACCAGGAAATACAGCTGAATCAAACACTTCTGACCAGTTTTTGGTCCTTCCGGATTTACGAGCAATGGCTCCCACAGTATTTTCACCATCTTTACCAACCAGGATCATACCACCACGGGGTCCTCTGAGTGTCTTATGAGTGGTCGTAGTAACTACGTGTGCATGAGGCAGAGGATTATTGAGGTTTCCGGTTGCGATCAATCCGGCGGTATGAGCCATATCCATCCAGAGTAAAGCACCAACTTCGTCGGCAATATCACGGAATGCATCATAATCGTAATCGCGGGAATACGCGGAGGCTCCGATGGAGATCATCTTAGGGTTCACTTCTTTGGCTTTTTCGCGGATCTTGTTCATATCCAGGCGACCGGAATCTTTTTCCACTCCGTAAAATGTGGCATGGTAGGTAATACCGGAGAAATTAACCGGTGAGCCATGAGTCAGATGTCCGCCGTGAGCCAGATCAAATCCAAGCAAAGTGTCACCCGGTTTCATGCAGGCCAGATAAACGGCTGCATTCGCAGTGGCTCCGGAGTGTGGCTGCACATTGGCAAAATCTGCTCCATATAATTCCTTGGCACGATCGCGGGCAATATCTTCCACCACATCTACGAATTCACATCCGCCATAGTATCGTTTACCGGGATATCCTTCCGCATACTTATTGGTCAGAACACTGCCCATGGCAGAAATAACCGCCTTTGAAGCGAAATTCTCGGAAGCGATCAGTTCCAGGTTATAATTCTGTCGGTCTGTTTCTTTTTCAAGCAGTTCGTATACTTTTGGATCCTGCTCTTGTAAACTCTTCATCAATGATCAGTATTTTGCGTTAAGGATTCGATCTTATCGACCCTGCGTTTATGGCGTCCGCCTTCAAATTCAGTTGAAAGCCAGACTGTCACGATCTCTCTCAATTCCTTGTCTGAAAGTTCCCTGCCGGGAAGGCACAGAACATTAGCATCATTATGCAAGCGTGTCATCTTTGCAGAGTTGGTATTGTACACCAGTCCGGCTCTTACTTTCGGATATTTATTAGCTGTCATGCACACTCCCTGACCGCTACCACAGATCAGGATACCCAGTTCGTGATCACCGTCATTGATCTTTTCTGCAACCTGCACGGCAAAATCCGGATAATCAACGGAATCCTCTGAATGGGTACCGAAATCCACCGGTGTATGCCCCAGATCCTCAAGTATCTTTACAACTTTTTCTTTAGCAGGGAAACCGGCATGGTCGCTGGCAATAGGTATGATCATAATGCTATTATAGGTGTGAAAATCGCACTACGAATATCCTTATTTTTTTTGGAAGATTAAAGGTTTAAAAGCACCGATCTTCATTATAAATTGACTCAGCATATTCAAATCTGGCAGTCCTTAATTAGGCTGGCGAACTAAAGACATTCAAATTAATGGAAGGATCATATACTGAAGAACTTAAGACTGCACGCAAGGCTATCGATGAAGCATCCTCTGTGATCAATGAATTCCGAAGGGGCAGAGACTTTAATATTCAACTTAAAGGAAAGAATGACCTTTTAACCGAAGCAGATGTTGCCGCAGAAAATGCAATTCTTGATGTGATAAAGGGAGCTTTTAAGGATGACGAGATTCTTGCTGAGGAAAGTACGGGAGTGAAAGATCTTCCCGAAAGCAGGGTATGGATCATTGATCCAATCGACGGGACTACAAATTTTGCTCATGGTTTTCCGGAATTCGGCATATCCGTTGCACTTTGGGAAGAAAGGGAGGCAAAGCTGGGAATGGTTTATAATATAGCCCGCGATGAAATCTTCCATGCTGTGAAGGGCGGGGGAGCTTTTCTGAATGATAAAGCTATTCAGGTTTCAGGGATCACAGAATTGAAAAACTCACTCATCGCAACCGGTTTCCCATATCGTGACCTTGGGCTGGTGGATCCATATCTGGACCTTTTTAAAACACTGATGCATGAAACTCATGGAGTCCGCCGACCGGGATCAGCATCCATTGATCTATGTAACGTTGCAGCGGGACGGTTTGATGGATTTTATGAATATGGGCTGAGTCCCTGGGATGTGGCAGCCGGTGCTTTGATCATAAGAGAAGCGGGTGGAATTGTGACGGACTGGATAGGGGGAGACCACTGGCTGCTGGGCCAGCGAATCATTGCCGGCAATAAGGCTATACCCGGTAAATTACAGCATCTGATCACCCGGCATTTTAAAGCCAGGGATCTTCAGATATAATTCTCACTATCTCTTGGGAAGATTATTGAGGAATGGATCGAGATCAGACATTGGAATAGGTTTCAGGTAATACTGAAAAGGTTCCCCGAATTCATAGCCGGCAAGATGTCCGAAATACCGGGCTCTGGCTTTGATCTGCTTGAAATAGTTCTCTGAGGAAATATAAGTTTCGGGCTCTTCTCCCGGATCAGTTATGTTAAACTGCGTATTGAATGCCAGCATTGCATTTTTCTTGTTTTCCCAGTGATCCGAAATGTCATAAACCAGATCGGGATCAAATGGACGGTCCTGCATATAATGCAGGATATGAGCAGGCCTCCAGGGTTCCTGTATTCCACCTTTGCCGTCATCTGTTTCAATTTTAGCCAGTCCGGAGTAGAAAAGTGCATCCAGCACCAGGGCTGTTCCTTTGCCATGATCGGGGTGCCGGTCGAAGGGTGCACCGGTTAAGCAAATATCCGGACGGGTATGCCTGACTTGCTGAATAACTTTGAGCTGATTTTCCCGGTTATTCGGGATCAGCGAATCTCCAAGATCCAGGTTTGCCCGGTAATTAATGCCCAGGATATCAGAAGCCTTCTCTACTTCTGCACTTCGGGTATCTTCTGAGCCTCTTGTTCCCATTTCGCCTTTGGTCAGGTCGATGATCCCGACTTTTTTACCCTGGGAGGTCAGTGAGGCTATAGTACCACCACAGTTTAGTTCAGCATCATCAGGATGTGAGGCAAAAACAAGAACATCTAATTTCATAGGATCTTTGTGTGAATATGATAAATATGAATGCACATAATAGGTGCACTGATTAATTTAAAAAAGTTGAAACGTTTCCTGCTAATATACGTAGGAGCGATTCTAAGTTCTAAAATCAGAATATGCGCATACTGAACAGTTTTTCAGAGGGTTTTAAAATATCCCTCAGGGCTATCCGGACCAATAAGGTCAGATCATTTCTTACCGCACTATGTATCATTATTGGCATCACAATGGTGACCATTGTTGATGCTATAACTACTGGTATTGATACTACCTTTGAAAACAGCATGGCAATTATGGGAACTAATGTTGTCTACGTTGAAAAATGGCCATGGCAAGAGGGTCCGAATCTTGAATGGTGGAAATATAAGAATCGCCGTGAAATGGAGCTGGATTACGTTGAACAGATAGATGAATTCAGTTCTTACGCCTCCAATGTATCAGCTTCAGCAAATAGAAGTGTCTCTGTAAAATATCAGGATCAGGCTGCCAGTGGTGTGGGATTGAACGGTGCCACAGCCAATTATCTGGAAACCCAGGGACTGAATATTGTATCGGGTAGGATGTTTGTTGAGCAGGAGGTAAGATCAGGCGCTAAAGTAGTGGTTATTGGCACAAGTCTGATGGAAGCACTATTTGAAGATGAAACCCCGCTAGGCAAGGTGGTTCGGATCGGGGGGCAGAAATTCAGGGTGATCGGAATACTCGAGAAACAGGGAAATTTTCTTGGAATGGGTGACGCCGATAACAGGGCTATTATACCGATCAATGCATACGGGCAAATTTACGGACTCAGATCAGGAATTCAGATCGGAGTAAAATTCCCTGATAAAGAATCCTTAGCAGAGGGGGAATATGAAGTGGAAGGGATCATGAGAAGGATCCGGCAACTGGATGCTGCTGAAGAGAATGATTTTACACTGAACAAGCCCGAAGCATTCAAAGAACAGCTGGAGGGAGTTAAAGCAGGAATCTATAGTATAGGATTTATTTTGAGCGGCCTTTCTCTGCTGGTAGGAGGTATAGGCGTGATGAATATTATGTTTGTATCAGTCAGAGAGAGAACGAAAGAGATCGGGATCAGGAAAGCAGTCGGTGCAAAATCATGGGAGATCCTGACCCAGTTTTTGCTGGAAGCTATTGCAATTTGTCTTGCAGGAGGAATAGTTGGCGTCAGCCTTGCAGGTTTGATAACCATTGCTATAAATCAGGTATTTGTCGCAGAAATGAATGTTGGAGTTGTAATCGTTGGATTTACAATCTGTACGATCGTTGGATTGGTCTTCGGGTTTATACCCGCATTTAAAGCTGCAAAATCAGACCCGATCGAGTCACTTAGATTTGAATAGAAATGAATATTAAAGAAACCACAGGGCAGGCATTAGATTCACTCAAACAGAATAAGGTCCGGTCTTTTTTGACCCTTCTGGCCCTTGTGATTGGTGTATTTGCGGTGATCGTGTCAACCACAGCTGTCGCTGTTCTGGATAGTTATTTTACCAATACCCTTAGTTTAATGGGCAGCGATGTGGTTCTTGTCAAAAGAAATCCTGTGGTGCAAACCGGACGGCTGGATGAGAAATTTCGAAACCGAAGGCCGATAGGATTTGATGTAGCCGAACAGTTAGAAGAGAGAATGCAAATCGCAGAAGGAATGAGCCCTCTTGAAGCATTTGCTATGACTGTGGTTGAATATAAAGAAGAAGAGACCGAGCCGGACGTCAGAATATATGGTTCCAATGAAAATTATCTTCTGAATAACGGGTATGAACTGGAGGACGGACGTAATTTCTCCCCGGACGATATTCAATATGCCCGTAAATTTGCGATCATCGGAAAAGATGTTCAGAATGCGTTGTTTACCAATGAGTATCCGCTGGGGAAAATGATAAGAGTAAGCGGTCATGCTTATGAAGTGATCGGAATAACAGATCAGAAAGGACAGGTCTTTGGTCAGTCATTTGATAATTTTATTGTGATCCCGTACACCACCGGACTCAACATTTATGGCGCATACAAGAGAGATATTGCTATTCAAGTTCGTGCTCCGCAGATCGAATTCCTAGAACGTACGATCGATGAACTGACTGGTATCATGCGAGTGATCCGGAAAGTATCTCCTATGGATGAAAACGATTTTGAAATTGAAACAAACAATACACTATCCGGTACATTTGATACTTTTACCGGCGCACTTTATTTAGGCGGTGCCGTGATCGGACTGATCACATTGTTGGGAGCCGGTATCGGAGTTATGAATATCATGCTGGTTTCGGTTACTGAAAGAACAAGGGAGATAGGGGTTCGGAAAACCGTAGGTGCGACACGTAAAGCCATAGTAAATCAGTTTTTAATTGAGGCTATTTTTATTTGTCAGATAGGAGGATTTGCAGGAATGGTACTCGGGATCGGAGTTGGGAACCTGATGGCTGTGTGGATAGGAACAAGTCCGGTGGTTCCTGTATGGTCGGTAGTGGGTGGTTTTATAGGCATGTTGGTAGTTGGACTTGTTTTCGGAGTTTACCCTGCTTTTAAAGCTGCAAAGCTGGATCCTATAGAGAGTCTTCGATACGAGTAAAGGTTTGTGAGAGCATGATTTATGCTCTCTTTCTTCTTTGTTATTCATTATATTCAAAAGAAAAAGGGCAAATGGACGAAGGAATCATACAGAATCTCAATGAACGCCTCGAGAATGCATCTGAAAATGGTCATGAAGGACTATCTGAAGTTGATGTAAGAGAGCAGCTTGAGATCTTACAGGAAAGAGCAGAAACTGTGATCCGAAAACATCCTGTTAAATCAGTGATCGCCGGCTTACTTACAGGTTTTATTATTGCAAAGATCTTTAATTCAGAGGACTGACCGAATGGATCATTTGGGCGAAAGGATCAAAAATATCAGCAGTGAGATCAAAGACTATGTTGAGACCCGTCTCGAATTAACGGTAATCAATATCAGTGAGCGTTCGACCTGGTGGGTAGGGAAGGGCATACAACGTATGGTCGGGTTTTCCATATTTGGAGTTGGTATGCTTTTCGTTCTTTTTGCTCTGGCTATATGGCTGGGAGATCTTCTGGATAATACTTATCTGGGTTATCTCATTGTATCTGCTCCATTATTGATCATTGGCGGTTATTTCGCATTTACCTCTTCACACAGTTTCGCTAAAAAAATTCAATATGAGATCATGGACGACATCATAAATGAATTTGAAAATGGAAATTCCCGTCCAAAATCCTTAGCCGAACGCACTGAACAAACTGAGGATCAGAAATCTTTAGAGGCATCATGAGTAAAGACAAGCTGAATAAACTCGACGAAAAGAAAAAAGCCCTGGAACAGCAGCTGAGTAGAATTCAGTCGGACCTGGACCACTCCATTGATGCTGTCAAAGAAGGAGTCAGTGATACTCTTGATCCAAAGAAGGTCATACAGAAATATCCATTGCATGTTTTTGGCGCATCTTTATTTCTGGGATACCTGCTCGGAAAAGATAAAAGATCCGGAAACAATACAGGCGGAAGTTCTTCCAGCGACGGAATTGGCTCGATGGTTGGAAGAGAATTAAAACATCAGCTTACCAAAAGAGCCATGAGGGTACTCATGGACTTTGTCGATAACAAGATCGAAGATATACAGCAACGAGACTCAGAATAGCTTCCTGAATTACAGAAATTTATCTGTAAGCTGTAAAAGAATTAAAAAGAGATAATACCCGCAATTTTTATGCAACTATTTTGGGTTTAGTCCGTCAAAGCCTTGTGTAATATAAATCCAATATCAGAAATGAAGAGAATATCACTAACTACGCTATTAGCTTTACTAGTCACTTTTGGCACCTTACAAGCTCAAACCCGCACCATAACTATTCAGGAAGCAATTGAAATCGCGCTGGAAAATAATTTTTCCTTAAAACAGGCGCAAAATGATCTGAATCTTGCTGAAAAAAGGATCACAAGCGAATATCTTGATTTTGCACCGAATGTATCCGGCAGCATAAATGGGTCATCCAATACCGGTCAGCAGTTCGTAGCCGACCGTCTATCCAGTGGGTTGAATCCTTTCGTTAGTATCAATTCTAAATCCATCAGTGGTTCTGCAAGAGCAAGTATTACCATCTTCAGTGGATTTGAAAATATTAATTCACTTCGTGCCAGCCAGCAGTCAAAGATCTCTCAGCAAGAAAATTTACAAAGACAACGTGAGACCGTGATATTCCAGACTGCAAGTAATTATCTGCAGGTTCTGTTATCTAAAGAACTGTTAGAGATCAGACAGGAAAACCTTAACACTTCTCAGAGAGTCCTGGAACAGACCAGAGCACAGGTGGAAGTCGGATCACGCCCAACTGTAGATCTGTATAACCAGGAAGCTACCGTTGCTAATAATGAATTACTGGTCACTCAGCAGCAGAATACTCTTTTACTGAATAAACTGGCCCTGATACGTCAGCTGCAGATCGATCCTCTGGCTGAGTATGAATTTGTAGTTCCGGATATATCTGAGGCCCAGATCGGGAATACTGCAGGGTTGACACTCCGGGCACTGGTCAATGAAGCATTAATGAGCCGGTCGGACATCCGAAGTACTCAGGCAAATATTGAAAGTTTAAGATTACAGTACCAGATCGCAAAAGGATCTCTTCTTCCTACCGTTTCTGCAAACGTAGGTTTAAGTTCCAGATATTCAGACCAGTTACGTAATCCGAATCCGAACAATCCGCAGGAACGACTAAAAGTATCATTTAACGATCAGTTTTTTGATCAGCAGGTAAACAAGAGCATCGGATTCAGCATTAATGTCCCGATCTTCCAGAACTGGAACAGAATGCAGAATATCCAGTCCTCTCAGATCAGCCTGAAGAATGCTGAGCTTAATCTGGAGAATACAGAATTACAGGTAGTACAGGAGGTAACCCAGTCTTACAATGATTTCAATTCATTCGTAAAAGAACTTGAAGCCTCGGAGAAGTCATTGATCGCAAGTGAAAAAGCATTCGAGACTCAGCAGGAAAGGTATAATGTAGGTGCCAGTACTCTTATTGAGCTCAGTCAGGCACAAGCATCTTATGTAGAAGCGCAATCAAATTATACGCAGGCACAGTACCGACTTATTTTCCAGGAGAAATTACTTGATTTCTATCTTGGTAAACTCAGTGGCGACCAGGTCACATTTTAATTTATTGAATTTCTAAGGGATAAAGGGATAAGGAAATGGGAAAGAATAAACCCTCTAACAAAAAGATCTTCTGGTGGGTAGGCGGAATATTTGTCCTGCTTATCGGAGGCGGGCTTATACTGAGAGTAACCGGAGTGATCGGGCAAAATACCGGCGAGATTGAGGTTGAAACCGCAACTGCGAAGCTGAAAACCATAACACAATTAGTTTCTTCATCCGGTCGTATTCAACCTGAAGTTGAGGTGATCATCCGTCCGGATGTGTCCGGAGAGATCATCGAGCTTTCTGTTAAAGAAGGAGATTTTGTTAAGAAAGGCGATCTTCTGGTCCGCATAAAGCCTGATATCTTTCAGGCAAGGATAGATGAGCTTAATGCAGCTCTACTTACTCAGAAAGCAAGACTGGAGCAAACAAGAGCAAGTCTGATCCAGGCTGAATCCGCTTTTAGAAAGAACAAGGAACTATACGATAAAGACCTTATCTCAGAACTGGAGTTTACGCAGATCAAATCAGAGTATGAGTCTCAGAAAGCCAGTTTAAAAGCCTCTGAGTATCAGGTCGAAAGTGCCCAGGCTCAGCTCCGAAGAGCTAAAGAGGAACTGGATCAAACCGTTATCCGTGCCCCTCAGGATGGTACGGTAACCGGCCTCGATGTTGAAGCAGGGGAAAGAGTACTCGGAAACACGCAGATGGCCGGTACCGAAATGATGCGTATTTCTTTGCTGGACAAAATGGAAGTTCTGGTAGAAGTAAATGAGAATGACATTGTTAACGTAAACCTTGCTGATACTGCACGAATAGAAGTGGATGCCTATCCTGAAAGAAGGTTCAACGGCATTGTTACCGAGATCGCAAATTCAGCCCGAACAACAGGCGCGGGAACGAACGAACAGATCACAAACTATCAGGTCAAAGTCAGGATCGTAACTCCTCATAACCTGGCAATGAGCGGCACTGAACTCAGACGTACTGAAACTTCCGAAAATGTATCAGAATCATTCGCTCCAAATTTCAAACCAGGCATGTCTGCAACTGTTGATGTAGAAACAGAAACAGCCGTAAATGTAACATCGGTGCCCATTCAGGCAGTGACCATCCGGGACTTCTCAAAAGATAAAGCATCTAAAGAAGAAGGAGAATCGGCCAGCGAGTCAGCTGATGTATTAGTTGTTAAAGAAGACATCAGGAAAGTAGTTTTCGTTGTTGAGAACGGGAAAGCGGTGAGAAAGGAAGTTGAGACCGGGATCAGCGACAACAGTCATATTCAGATTTTGTCCGGAATCGATACCGGAGATGAAGTGGTGATCGGATCATACAGAACTCTATCAAAAACATTAAATGACGGCGATGCTGTGAAAGTTTCTGATCAGCAGATAATTGCATTAGCACACTAATAAACAGACCTATGGATAAGAAAAAAGTAATTGAGATATCAGAACTGACTAAGATCTATCAGATGGGGGAAACACTGGTTCATGCATTGGCAGGCGTTTCTTTCGATGTCAGAGAAAATGAATATATAGCGATCATGGGGCCGTCGGGATCGGGTAAATCTACTTTGATGAACATGATCGGTTGTCTTGATACTCCAACAGCAGGGGATTATATCCTGAATGGTAACAATGTCAGTACTATGGATGATGCTGAGCTTGCTGAGATCCGTAACCGGGAGATCGGGTTTGTATTCCAGACCTTTAATTTACTTCCCAGAACTTCCTGCATGGCGAATGTAGAATTACCGTTGATCTATGCGGGAATGAAATCAAGTGAAAGAAAAGAAAGAGCGGTCGAAGTACTTACTAAGGTAGGTCTGGGTGACAGAGTTGATCATAAACCAAATGAACTTTCCGGGGGTCAGCGCCAGCGTGTAGCCATAGCAAGAGCACTGGTCAATAACCCTTCGATTCTTCTTGCTGATGAACCTACCGGAAACCTCGACACGAAGACCGGGGAAGAGATAATGGAGCTTTTTGAAGAACTATATCGTCAGGGAAACACGATCATTCTGGTAACACACGAAAATGAGATCGCTGAGCATGCACGAAGGATCGTAAGATTACGTGACGGCTTGATCGAGTCGGATGAGAAAGTTGAAAACCCGGTACTGGCACGAGAAGCAGTAAGTTGATTTATTATCCATATAAATAAAAAGGCATCCACTGGGATGCCTTTTTTGTTTTAACTGAATTTGTTCTCAGATCAGCGGAATGTAAACCCGATACCGGCATTTGCAGTCACATAATCGGTAAAGGTCGCTTCTGCATATATTGCAAAGAAAGCCAGCTTTATTCTGAATCCTGCCAAAGCGTGAACGGATGCATCACTCTCTACGCTAAATGAAACCGGATCATTAATTGTCGTATATCCGCCCAATGCTTCCACAGGATAATTCCCTTTAATATCGAGGTCAAATGTCGCTTTCTGATATCCTACACCACCGTATACACTAATAAAAGGTAATGTTTTACCAACATAAGCATTGGCAACAAAGGTATTAGTGGAGGTTTCAACTGTCTGACCTGAAAAATCGTCTCCCGCATTCGGATTCGACGGTTGTACATCGAGATTACCATCAACTGAAATCCTGTTGAATCCGACTAAGACGGATAGGTCGACAGGCAACAGTTTAGCACCCGGAATCCATTGTTTAATATCATGTTTAATGGCGGCACCGATAATGGAAAATTCCCC
Organism: Balneola sp. MJW-20; assembly: GCF_040811775.1. Taxonomy (NCBI): domain Bacteria; kingdom Pseudomonadati; phylum Balneolota; class Balneolia; order Balneolales; family Balneolaceae; genus Gracilimonas; species Gracilimonas aurantiaca. The sequence continues at coordinate 850,711 of NZ_JBFNXW010000001.1, read as the reverse complement.
AAAGTCACCAACGGTGGTCTTAGGAGCATAACGGAGAGTGAAATCAGTATTCTTGATCAATCCTACACTTGCCTGAATGGTAGGTGCAGGGACCAGAGCAACACCGGCACCTTCCGGCATTGTAAACCTTCCTAATTCTGTACGGGTAGGACTATTCGGGTCATCATAAATTATGAGTTCCGGTCCGCTGACATCTTTCCCTGAGATAGTAGGGGAGAATGAATTTTCACCCGGAGCTACAACGATCTTCTGAAGATTCAGGGCAGAGATATCAAAGCTTTGGTCAGCATCCGGTACGAGTGCAACAGAAGATCGGATCTGTAAACTGAATCCGAATAATTTTTTTGGCTGTGCAGTTTCAGTAAAACCCGCATTTAGACCCGCTCCAAAGCCGGTTGGAAATGGCTTTAAGTATTCTCGGGTAAGAATGGTAGCATCTTCTCTACCGGCTCTTAAGAAAGCACCGATATCTTCAAACTGGGCATATGCTGTATTCATGGAAAAAAGTCCGGTCAGAGCAATAAGGCCCACTTTAAGTGTGGTTTTTAATGGATTTATCATAACGGTCTGTTGATTATCAGTTGTGATGAATAATATGGTAATAATTCTATAGACAAAGAAGAGTGAAAAGGGGTTCTGTTACAAGTTAATTACTCATCCTGGAGTGATTCGAGCATATTCAGGTATGAATTATATCGCCCGGGATCGATCTGTCCTTGCTCAAAGGCATCTATTACTCCACATCCTGGCTCATGTACATGGGTACAATTGTTGAATTTACAACGTGTTCTTGGTTCCAGCATCTCAGGAAAGAACAATGATAATTCCCAGGGTTCAATGTTCACAAGTCCGAATTCGCGTATTCCGGGTGTATCTACAATATATCCTCCTGCACTTAGCGGGATCAGTCTTGCAAAAGTGGTAGTATGCTTTCCTTTATTGGAATAGGATGAGATCTCTCCGACCTTGAGATTGTACTCAGGATCAATAGCATTGATAAGACTGGTCTTACCTACTCCGGATGGGCCGATAAAAACAGAAGTCTGATCCTTAAGCAGGTCTTCGAGTTCTTTCAGATCATGTCGTTTTTCGGCAGAAGTGATTAGTATTTTATATCCGAGAACCTCATAACGCTCTTTAAGTTCTTCCAGGAAGGCAAGATCATTCTGGGTGGCAAGATCAGCTTTATTAATGATGATACAAGGCTCGATCTCATACGCTTCACAGGTGACCAGGAAACGATCGGTAAATCCCTCTTTTAATTTAGGTTTGCGAATTGATTGTACAACAAAAGCACGATCTATGTTGGCAACCAGTATTTGATCCCCTCTCTTGCCATGAGTAGCAGAGCGGGGGACATAGTTTTCTCTGGGCAGGATCTCCTCAATTCGCCCGGTTTCATCCTCATTCATAGATATGATTACATCATCTCCTACAGCGATCGGATTGGTCACATCTTTTTCTTCCAGCCTGAATTTTCCCGGGAGTCGGCAGGCAATAGTCTCTTCTCCGGTATTTACCTGATACCAGCTTCCTGTAGATTGAATAACGGTTCCCTTGATCATGTTGGAAAATACAGAAACAGTGGCATATAGCCATAAAAAAAGCCACGCCTTTTAAAGCGTGGCTCATGGACAACATTAGACTGCGGTTATGCAGTCATCTGTGCTTCGTGCACACCTTCCGAAATTTCCTCGATCATTTTCCGGTTAAATGCGGGGAGATCTGCCGGGCTTCTGCTGGTAGTCAATCCTTTATCCACTACTACTTCATTATCAACCCATCGTGCACCTGCATTTTTCAGGTCGGTCTTAACCGAAGGGTAGGAGGTTAATTCACGCCCCTGCAAGACTTCTGCCTCAATCAATAATTGGGGACCATGACAGATAGCAGCTACCGGTTTTCCTGCTTTGAAGAAAGATCTTGTGAACTTGATCGCCTCGTCATTCATCCGAAGCTGATCCGGATTCATGACGCCCCCCGGCAACAGGAGTGCATCGAAGTGGTCAGCATTAGCTTCATTAAGACTTAATTCTACTTCAAATTCTCCTCCCCAGTTATCTTCGTGCCAGCTTTTAATGGTTCCGGTGTCTGGTGCAATGATCACTGTTTCCGCACCGGCATCCTGTAATTCATCCCGGGGACTCGTGAGTTCTATTTCTTCAAATCCATTGGTAGCTAAAATTGCGACTCTTTTATTATTTAGTTCGCCATTCATAAAAGACCTTGTTTCTATTAAACTTCAATGGCTAAAATGGATAGTTGCCCGAATGCATTCCAATATAGTGATTGGGTATTCTTATGCGAGGTATAAGCAGAGTTTATTGTATGCTAAAACCCAAAAGTAAAATGTGATAGAAATAAAAAACCCGGCCATTGATATAATGACCGGGTATATCATTAGTAAAGGTATGTTTAATATTCAGTATTCAGTATTCAAGTTTATAAACCTGATGTCTGACGCCTAATTATCGTTGCTCACGGTTGTTACTGTTTTTGGAGTATTATTTCCGCTCACCGCAGTTTTATGAGCATCGCTGACCTTAAAGAATTCTGTAGGATCGTTAACCGGTTCTTTCTCCAGCATGATATCCAGCAGGGGATCCATACGTTCCAGGTATTGAACCTTCAGATCACCGATGACTTCTTCTTCGATCTCTGCCACATCTTTTTCATTCTTTTTGGGCAGGAGCACTTCTTTGACCCCTGCGCGTTTAGCAGCCAGAACTTTTTCTTTGATACCTCCAACCGGGAGTACAAGCCCACGCAGGGTGATCTCTCCGGTTAAAGCAATCGTGCCTTTAACTTTTCGCTGAGTCAGTATAGAGGCTATTGCACTCATCAGTGAAACTCCCGCAGAGGGACCATCTTTTGGAACTGCTCCTGCAGGTACGTGAATATGCAGATCCCAGTATTTAAATGCTTCCTCAGGGATCCCGATCTCATCTGCATGTGCTCTCAAATATGAGATAGCAAGCATGGCAGATTCTTTCATTACATCACCAAGCTGTCCGGTAATATTCAGTTTTCCGGAACCTTTGGATACGCTGGCTTCAATAAAAAGAATATCTCCGCCAAAAGGAGTCCAGGCTAGTCCGGTTGCAACACCTGGAACAGTAGTTCTTTCGGCTGCATCGCTAAAATATTTTCTTTTGCCCAGAAAGTCTTCGACTTCGTCATCTCCGACGGTATGAGGGCCTTCTTCACCTTTGGCAATCTTAGCTGCAACACCACGGCATACCGCGGCGATCTGGCGATCCAGGTTACGAACACCGGATTCACGTGTATACTGATCTATGATCTTTTCAACCGCCTTGTCCGATATACTGATCTGTTCTTTATTAAGGCCGTTCTCACCGATCTGTTTCGGAATGAGGTACTTTTTAGCGATCTGGGTTTTCTCTTCAAGCGTATAGCCTGAAATATTTATGATCTCCATTCTGTCACGCAAAGGAGCTGGAATGGTATCCAGTGAGTTTGCGGTAGCAATGAATAATACTCTGGAAAGATCATATTCCAGTTCCAGATAATTATCACTGAAAGTATCATTCTGTTCAGGGTCAAGTACCTCCAGCAGGGCAGAAGTAGGGTCACCGCGGTAATCGGCTCCAACTTTGTCTATCTCATCCAGCATGATCACCGGGTTACCTTTTCCTGCTTTTTTCATGGACCGAATGATACGTCCGGGTAATGCTCCGATATAGGTCCTTCGGTGACCACGGATTTCCGCTTCGTCCCGGATTCCTCCAAGACTAAAGCGCTCAAACTCGCGGTTCAGAGCTCTGGCAATAGATTTACCGAGAGAGGTTTTACCCACCCCAGGAGGGCCGTAAAAGCATAGGATAGGTGCTTTCATATCCTGCTTAAGCTTTAATACTGCCAGGTATTCTATTATTCTTTTTTTAACCTTTTCAAGGCCGTAATGATCTTCGTCCAGCACCTTCTGAGCGTGTTCGAGATCCAGACGATCTTCGGAGTATTCTTCCCATGGCAGATCCAGGATCCATTCAATATATCCATGAATGATACCATAGTTAGGGGAGGCACTTGGAGTCATTTCAAGACGCTGGAGCTCTTTCTCGGCCACTTCACGAGCATAATCCGGTAATTTCTTTGACTCCAGTTTATTGCGGAGCTTTTCTATATCCTGATGTTCAGCGTCGTCACCCAGCTCTTCCTGGATCGCCTTCATCTGCTGGCGCAGATAAAATTCCCGCTGCTGATCATCTATGTCTGATTTTACCTTAGTACGTATCTTTTCGCTTACATCCAGTACCTGGATTTCTTTTTCCAGAAACTCCATAACCTTATCAAGAGTCTCGGAAAACTTCTTCAGTTCCAGCAGCGCTTGTTTCTCATCATCTGATACATTCAGGTTAGATGAAATAAAGTTCAGTAGAAAGGTGGGACTGTTAATGTTATTAACTGCAATAGAGGCTTCCGATGGCAAATTCGGCGACATATTGATGATCTTCGTAGCAGTCTCCTTGATATTTCTGATGGAAGCATCCAGTTCCACTCCCTCAATATCGATCTCCTTTGGGTAGGATTTAACTTTTGCCTTGAAATAAGGCTTATCCTGTACAAAATTCTCAACTTCAAATACGGATTTACCCTGGATCACAATGCTTTTGGATCCATCAGGCATCTTAATAAGTTTCAGGATCTGTGCCACCGTACCAACCGTATGGAGGTCTTTAAAGTTAGGCTCTTCGATCTCTTCTTTCTTCTGGGTGACAACACCAATGATCTTGTCACCTTCATAAGCTTCTTTCACCAGAGATAATGATTTATCCCTGCCAACAGTAATGGGGACAACAACCCCGGGGAAAAGGACAGTATTCTTTAAGGGAAGAATGGGGAGCTCATCAGGGATCTCGGCCTCTGTAAGTTCTTTCTCTTCTTCTTCCGACATGAGCGGAATAGCCTGCTCAAAATCCTCAAACTGATCGTCTGAGCTACCGAAATTACTAAATAAATCTGATCGGTCTTTCATAGTAAATAATATAGAATTTCTCTTTTATGATCTGATACGCAAATACAAAGCCATACACAGTCCAATAAACAAACCGTCAGTTTACTTCATTAACTGACAGAATTGTACGGCAAAGTGTCATGTTTAAAAATGAAATTGCAGGGCTGCGGCAGAATACCCTGTGAGTATAGCGTTTGATGTGATCTCGCTGGGCAAGAACTGAGCAGCGAGAGAAAGGGTCCATCGTTCCAGTTCGATCCCTGTTCCGATACTGATGAAATCAGCTTCGCTTCCCTCAAGTTGGATACCGCCTCTCAATGCTAAGATTCTAAAGGGTCTGATTTCCATTCCAAAGGAACTATATACCGTATTACGGTGAAATGCATTATTTGTGAGGCCAAGTCTTATATCACTCATAAATTTAACACGGTTCAGTTCTATCATAGCTCCGGCATTCATGGATACCGGAAGAAGTGTGGAGAAAGACCTTTCATCCTGTGTCGCAGCCGTAACAGGATCGTCTTCACCAAATCGATCTACGAAATAAAGGAATTGCCCCGGAGCGCCGTTAAAGGTTACATCCGAAAGGGAGGAGGGGGCTTCAGTTATATCATTTGTAACTTCCGGAGATACACTGAACTTTCTTTCATTATTGGTGTATCGTACCAGGCCGATATCGGTAATAGAAAATGAGAGTCTTAATGATCTCTTCGTAGCTTGTTCATCAGATCGAATGGCCGAAAGGTCACTCCCAAGGCTTAGCAGGTAAGTAACTCCAATATCGATGCCGGCTCCAAGCCCATTGTAATTAAAAATTTCATTTTCGTACTGATCCCTGAGGATGTCAGGAAGCATTGCCCCGTTCCTGTAATCAGAAAAAGCCCGTGCAAAACCACCAGCTGCCGATACGTCCATGGACTGATACCGGGTAAAAGTTGTGTTCCCGTTTTCCTGCCGGTATTCATTATCCCAGACGGCCTCCTGAAACTGACCGCCGATTACCAGTTTCGGAGCAATTCCGATACTAAAATTATCCAGTCTTGAAGTTAATCCATTCAGAAAAGTAAACGATTCTGCTAATCCGAATGATAACTCATACAAAGTCTGATAGCGATGAACCAGTCTTCGGTCTACCAGCAGATAATTTCCCTTGTCAACCGGTGATGTGGAAAACCAGCCTTTGCCTACTTCATATGAAGAAGAGGTTCTTCGTCTTAGTGCTAAAGACAAGGCCCGGTTTTCTGATTTTATCGTGATGCCGAAGAGATCAGCATCATATCGGGTCCGGTAATATGCCCTGGCATCAGAGTTTGAATAATTATCAGAAAGGAAATCCTGCAGATCATTGGATGCGATACTCCCTGAGCCCGGATCGTATGTAAAGTACTGTGTTTTGAAATTTTCATAGGCATTTAGAAATCCGGAATTATTAACCGGTGCGTTCGCATAAAGGGAAAAGGATGGGCCACTGACTTCGATCCTGCGGTCTTTTTCTCGTATAAGCAGGTTGGCAGGATTATAGAAATTTGCGTTATGATCATTGATATAAGATACACCCCCACCGCCCAGCGCCATATTACGTGGAGTAAGAACGGGCTGAGCTGTTGCCGCTCTCATGCCGGCTACCATGGCCAGCAGGGTTATCAATGATATTATTTTCATAATTGCCCTTCCGGAAACCGTCTGTCAACCTACTACTTTGAGAGGAGCTGCCCGGAGCATTAGCTTTTTTTGTCCTCTGTTTTTAAAAAATACAACAACTTTGGTATCCATTCCTAATCCTGAACGACTTATGATCTTTCCGGGACCAAATTTCTGGTGGATCACTTTCGCTCCCACCTGAAAGGGGTCCTCACCATCGGTATACTCATACTCGATTGTTGTAGACGTAGAACGATGCGAATTATTACTTTTCGGAGTTTTCCAGTCGTATTCAACGCGGGTAGAGGAATCATGTCCGCTATCGAAATCATCATTGCTGAAACGATCTTTGTTCTGTCGGATGGTTGCTCCGGTTTCAGTTCTTACAACTCCGGAATCCACTTCATCCAGAAACCGGGATCTTAGTTGCCGGTTCTCTTCACCAAATCGGAATCGGGTCTTACAATGACTGAAATAAAGTTTCTCTTCAGCCCGTGTAATGGCTACATAAAACAAACGACGCTCTTCCTCGATATCGGCTTCAAAACCTTCACGCCCGCCTACCGGAAATAAGTTCTCTTCCAGACCCACTATAAACACTACCGGGAATTCTAGTCCCTTGGAAGCATGCACAGTCATCAGGGTAATAGCAGGTTTACTTTCATCATATTTGTCAGAATCTGTAATGAGGCTGATCTCCTGCAGAAAAGCACTCAGAGACGGATTTGAAGTTCCTTTTTCATAGTATGATATGGCATTCTGTAATTCGATGATGTTATCTCTGCGCATCATCGACTCCTGGGAATTTTCTTCGATCAGTGCTTTCATATAACCGGAGCGTTCAAGGATCGCTTTTACACTGTCAGATAGTTTCATGCCCTGTTCAAGATTTGAACGCAGGTCATGGATCATGGTCACAAATTCCCTTACACGGGCTTTGGCCGGTTTATAGACATCGTATTTCTCGACTTCCTCGATCACGCTCCATAGTGATCGTCCGCTGTTTCTGGCAACGCTGAGCAGATCCTGCAGAGATTTATTTCCTATCCCACGGGAGGGTTCATTGATGATCCGAAGCAGATTGGTCTCATCATGAGGGTTTACCAGTAGAGTGAGATAGGCAAGAACATCTTTGATCTCTTTTCGCTGATAGAAGGAGAGACCACCCACCAGCTGATAAGCCAGATCCTTTCGTCTTAGCGCCTCTTCAAATACCCGCGACTGATAATTTGTGCGATAAAGAATGGCAAAGTGATTGTTCTCGTATCCATGCCTCATTTTGAGATCATAGATATAATTTGCAATACGGTTAGCTTCGTCCCGCTCATCAAAATTTTCAAGCAGAGTGATCATTTCACCGTATTCCTTATCGGTCCAGAGTGTTTTGTCTAGCTGCTTGGTATTCTTTTTGATAATGGAGTCGGCGCACTGCAGGATCGCTTTGGTAGAACGGTAATTCTGTTCCAGCGGAACCTGTGTTGCGTTCTCATAATCTTCCTTAAAGTTCAGGATATTAGAGATATCGGCACCCCGGAAGCTGTAAATGGACTGCGCATCATCACCCACCACACATATATTCTGGTGCTTCTCTGCCAGAAGGCGGGTCATCTTATATTGGGCATGGTTCGTATCCTGATACTCATCGATCAGGATATACTTAAATCGGTCCTGATACTTATCCAGTATGTCCGGGTGCTGATTGAAAAGCTCAATAGGCTTAACCAGAAGGTCATCAAAGTCCATTGAATTACTCTGTTTCAGCCTTTTGCCATACAGTTTATATACACGGGCAGTGATATCATCGAGTGTACTGCTGATGAACTTTTCCTGAAAGGTATCTGCGGTGATCAGCTGATTCTTTGCATCACTGATCTTATTGTGAATGGTCTTGGGTTTGATCTCCTTGGGATCAAAATTCAGTTCCTGCAGGATCTGTTTGATCACCGTCTGAGAATCATTGGTATCATAAATGGTGAAATCCTGCCCGAAGCCGATCTTTTCAGCCTCAAAACGAAGGATCTTGGAAAAGATAGAATGGAAGGTACCCATCCAGAGTTTGCCGGCCCGGTCTCCGATCAGATTTCGGATCCGGTCTTTCATCTCGCGGGCTGCCTTATTAGTAAAAGTAAGAGCGAGGATCTGCTGGGGATCTGCTTTAAACTGCTGCAAAAGATATGCAATACGGTAGGTGAGTACCCGGGTCTTACCGGAACCTGCACCGGCTACGATCAGCAGGGGGCCATCGGTATGAGTAACGGCCTTTTTTTGCTGTTCATTAAGAGAAGAAAGAAAATCCGGTTTCTTAGAAGGCTGATCGGATTGTAGAGAAAATGTTTTCATAAAGGCTGAACTCTGAAAGCTCTTTTAAAGTATGGACCGATAAAAGAAGGGAATGAAGTTATTTGAAGTCCTCAAGCTGTTCATTCAATTTGCGAAGATTTTCCTCGGTATCCGACTTCTTCTTCTGTTCTTTTTCTACCACCGCTGCAGGAGCGTTATTCACAAAGGCTTCATTGGAGAGTTTCTTCTCGATGCCTTTAAGGAAGCCCTGCAGGCGCTGTATCTCACCTTCAATACGCTCTTTTTCTTTACTGAGGTCAATAAGGCCCTCAAGAGGAACGTAGATCTCCTGTCCGTGAACAATTGCGGAAGCAGCTGCATCAGGTTTGTTGAGATCATTAGAGACTTTCAGATCACTTATGGACTGAAGTTTGTCCAGTATGATGCGATGGTCCAGTATCTTTTCAGCGCTTTCTGTATCTGAAGTGCGTATCTGTACTGAGATCTCATCTTTAGGAGATATTTCCATTTCTGCCCGGATATTTCTCAGGCTTGAAGTGATCTCCTGCATCATTTCAAATTGTGTGATGGCCGATCCATCGATCTTTTTATCATCTGCTTCCGGCCAGTCTGATACGCAAAGTGATTCATCATCTGAACGCTCCTGAATATACTGCCAGATCTCTTCGCTGATAAAAGGCATGAAAGGATGGAGGAGTTTCATCATCTCCTCAAAGAATCCTAGTGCTACATTTAATTTTTCTTTCGGGATTGGATCGCCGTAGGTCTGAGGTTTTGCGAGCTCTATATACCAGTCACAGAAATCATCCCAGATAAGACGATAGATCTTTTTCAGAGCATCATTCAGACGATATTTACTGAAATCGTCATCAACCTCTTTTATGGTCTGATGCAGTCGGGATAGCATCCACTTATCGCTGAGATCCTCCTCATCGATATTCAGGGTAGGAGTATAGTGCGTACCTTCTTCCATATTCATGGTTAGGAAGCGGAAAGCGTTCCAGATCTTGTTAGAAAAGTTTCTTCCCTGCTCACAGATCTTCGGATCGAAAGGCAGGTCATTACCGGCAGGGGTAGAGAATAACATACCCATTCGGACACCATCGGCTCCGTATTCCTTCATAAGTTCTATCGGATCCGGAGAGTTACCCAGGCTCTTGCTCATCTTACGGCCTTTCTTGTCGCGCACGATACCGGTATAGTAAACATTGCTGAAGGGTTTCTCATCACGATACTCATATCCTGCAATGATCATTCGTGCAACCCAGAAGAACATGATCTCCGGTGCAGTTACCAGGTCATTGGTAGGATAATAATAGTCGATTTCCTCATCCGTATAGAATCCGTCAAAAACAGAGATCGGCCACAACCAGGAAGAGAACCAGGTATCGAGTACATCTTCATCCTGCCTGAGGTCGGAGGCTTCAATGCCATCATTATTAAATTTTTTCCGGGCCTTTTGAACAGCTTCTTCGGATGATCTGGCAACTACAAACTGACCGTCACCTTCACCGTAATAATAGGCAGGAATACGGTGACCCCACCACAATTGACGACTTATACACCAGTCTTTGATGTTTTCCATCCAATGGCGGTAAGTATTTTTAAACTTGGCCGGATGAAACTGAATATTATCGTTCATCACGTTTTCCAGGGCCGGCTTACTGAGTTCTTTCATAGAAACCCACCACTGCAGTGAAAGCCTTGGCTCGATTACCGCATCAGTTCTTTCCGAATAGCCTACCTTATTCCGATAATCCTCGGTTTCGACCAGATGACCTGCTTCATCCAGGTCTTTTACGATCTGCTTGCGAACCTTGAAGCGGTCCATACCCACATAAAGCTGACCCTCTTCTGAAACCGTACCATCCGGATTCATCATGTTGATGATCTCAAGATCGTACTTTTCTCCCAGCATGAAATCATTTTCATCGTGAGCCGGGGTCACTTTCAGACAACCGGTTCCGAATTCCATATCCACGTAATCATCGAGGATGATCGGTACTTCCCGGTTGACCAGCGGTACGATCGCTTTCTTTCCATGCAGATGAGAATAACGCTCGTCATCAGGATTGATACAAATAGCTGTATCACCAAGTATCGTTTCGGGTCGGGTAGTAGCAATGGTAACATATTCATTTTCGGATCCCGAGATCTTGTAACGAACGTGGTAAAGTTTAGAGTTGACCTCTTTATAAATTACCTCTTCATCACTAAGTGCCGTAAGAGCTACGGGATCCCAGTTGATCATGCGCTCACCGCGGTAGATCTTGCCCTTTTCATAGAGATCGATAAACGTATCAATAACGCTCTCAGAGTACCTTTCATCCATGGTGAATGAGGTGCGGTCCCAGTCGCAACTGGCTCCGAGCTTTTTCAGCTGTTCCAGGATAATACCTCCATGCTCACGGGTCCATTCCCAGGCATGTTCGAGAAATTCATCGCGGCTGAGGTCACTTTTCTTGATTCCTTTATCCCGAAGACGGTGTACCACTTTTGCTTCGGTGGCAATAGAGGCATGATCTGTACCGGGAACCCAGCAGGCATTGTATCCCTGCATTCGTGCCCGTCGGACCAGTACATCCTGAATAGTATTATTCAGCATGTGCCCCATATGAAGCACACCGGTCACATTGGGAGGGGGGATGACGATGGTAAATGGTTCGCGTTCATCCGGCTCTGAGTGGAAATACTCATTTTTCAGCCAGTGGGCATACCATTTGTCTTCCACTTTCGTGGGGTCATATTTAGCCGGAATATTGTCTCTTTCAGATATACTATTTGCCAAAACCAGAAGTACCTATCAGTTCAGATTTATTTTACCCTTTTCAAAAGAACGCCGAAGTGACCATCGCAACCATGTTTGTGCGGGAAGGTCTGGTAGGCTTTGCCGTCTTCGGTCAGTACCTCTTCAGGGAGATAATCTTCGAGTGGCTCAAGCACAAAGTTGTCGTATTTATCGAGGAATTTGGTGATCTGCTCCATATTCTCTTCCGGTTCCAGTGAACAGGTGCTGTAGACCAGTCTTCCGCCTCTTTTCACCATATTGGCTGCTTCGTCCAGTAATTTTTCCTGCAGTTCAACGGCATTTTTCAGGCCTTCTTCATCTCTTCTCCAGCGAAGGTCAGCACGTTTGCTCAGTACGCCGGTTCCGGTACAAGGAGCATCCAGAAGTACCCCGTCGGCAAGTCCGAGAGATACATCGAGTACATCACCGCGACGGATCTTGATATTTTCTGCACCATAGTTTAGGGCACTCTCAGCCAGTTTTTCCAGACGCTCGGATGATATATCAACAGCAACCAATTCACCTTCAGCCTGCATAAGGTCTGCCATCATGATCGACTTGGTGCCGGGGGCAGCACACAGATCAAAGATCGTTTCTCCCGGTTGTGGATCCAGAATAGTTGGTGCAAAACCAGCTGCCACATCCTGCACCAGGCAAAGTCCTTTTTTCAGGAGTCCTTTGGATATAAAAGGCTGAACAGAGTTTACTTTATAGTAATAGGGGAGCCATTCGCTGGCCTCAGAATCAACATCCATTTTCTCCATCCGGAGCTCAAAATTTTCCTGCTTCGTTCGGAGGGAATTCATCCGTACAAAATAATCGGGACGGCTGTTATTAGCCTGCATGAGCTGGAATGCCTCACGTTCCCCGAATCTTTTACTCCATCGTTCTACCATCCATTCGGGATGAGAGAAGGTCGTTGCTACCAATTTGGAGCGATCCTTAAACGCAGGTTTTGGCAGGTTATCAATATCCCGCTGCAGGTTACGCATGATGGCATTAACCAGATCACCGGTCTTCGAACCCAGTGTATATTTTGCGATCTCAACTGCTTCGTTGATCGCAGCATAGTCTGGGGTACTGTCCATAAACAGCATGTCGTAAATAGCCAGACGCAAAATATTCTTCAGGCCGGACTTCATTTCCGGAGTCTTAACTGAAGAGTATTCATCGATCATGAAATCCAGATAAGATCTCTTACGCAGTATGTTCTGTACATACTCTCTGACTTGTGCGCGTTCCCGAGATTCAAGTTCGTCAGCCAGAGCGTAATCCAGGACCTGGTCCTGATCAAATTTGTTGAGTATATCTATACTTACCGAGCGTTCAGAAAATTCAGTTTCCAATGGAGTACCGATTATTGAGATTCATAGATTAAAAAAAGGTGATACGAGTCACCTTTTTGTGTACATATTCCGTTAAAAACAGCAAAAAAATTGGCTGCTCTATAGTTCCATTAAGATATAGTTTTAATAGGGGATTTGCTAATGAAAATGAGCAGCTTTAAGTACAATTCCAGTGCTTAATAAGTAACTCATTCGCCTTTTGGATATTCAAGTTCGAAGCTGAAACCCAAGGTTCTGCTTTCTCCCGAAGCGAGATTGAGAACCAGGCTTATGGTGCCGGTATGTACATTCAGGTTACCGCCCAGCAACACGGTGGCATTGATGCTAATACTCTCATGAGTGCTTAGAGGGATCGGGTCAAGAACTTTAACTTTTACAGACTGCTCTCTGAGTCTACTTTAAGCGTATCACCAGGGGCAGTTGATGACTGAAGACATAGTAGGTTGAGTAAGCAAGCCCGAAGAGATTTTGTATTGAAATACCCTGTAGAATAAATTTATACAGACCTTTCGCTGCCGTTTTAAATTCTCAAAACTAGTGCGAAGAAGAGGAGAAGATTGCATTTAACTTATTTATACGTGATCAGACAAATTATATCCTTTTTTCAATTGCCTCTCAGGAAGCTTCTTTTTATCTTAACCAGCCTTTGCAGCAGTGCATAATTCCAAGTATTCTCAAGAAGAAATTAAATCAAACTAACCGCGATTTAGCACATGAATAAAGGAACCATAGCACAGGTTATCGGACCTGTAGTTGACGTAGACTTTTCAGAAAGTAAACCGCCCTCCGTACTTAACGCCCTTGAAATCAAAAAAAATGACGGGTCCACGCTGGTACTCGAGGTTGCCCAGCACTTAGGTGAAGATCGTGTGCGTACGATCGCGATGGACTCAACCGACGGTCTCGTAAGGGGAATGGAAGTAGTCGATACAGGCAGCAATATTTCTATGCCGGTTGGTGAAGATATCCGTGGCCGCCTCTTTAATGTAGTGGGTGAGTCAATTGACGGGATCAAAGCTCCAGAAGGAAAGAATAAATATCCTATCCACCGTCCGGCACCGGATTTTGAGGACCTGGCTACCTCATCCGAAATGCTTGAAACAGGAATTAAGGTAGTAGATCTTCTCTGTCCTTACGCGAAAGGTGGTAAGATCGGTCTCTTCGGTGGTGCCGGTGTAGGTAAAACCGTACTTATTCAGGAGCTGATCAACAACATCGCTAAGCAGCACGGTGGACTTTCCGTTTTCGCCGGTGTTGGTGAGCGTACTCGTGAAGGAAATGACCTGCTGCGTGAATTCATTGAATCCGGAGTAATCAACTACGGAGACGAATTCAAAGAATCTATGGAGAACGGAGAGTGGGATCTTTCCAAAGTAGATCATGAAAAACTTAAAGAATCACAGGCTACGCTGGTATTTGGTCAGATGAATGAGCCCCCGGGAGCCCGTGCACGTGTTGCTTTGTCAGGACTGACCGTAGCTGAATATTTCCGTGATGAAGTATCCCGTGATATTCTCCTCTTTATTGATAACATCTTCCGATTTACACAGGCTGGTTCCGAGGTGTCTGCACTTCTGGGACGTATGCCATCTGCGGTAGGTTACCAGCCGACACTGGCCTCTGAGATGGGTGCCCTGCAGGAACGTATTACTTCTACCAATAAAGGATCTATTACATCAGTACAGGCGGTATATGTACCTGCCGATGACCTGACTGACCCTGCTCCGGCAACAACCTTTACTCACCTGGATGCAACCACGGTACTTTCCCGAGCGCTGACTCAGATCGGTATCTATCCGGCGGTGGATCCTCTGGATTCAACTTCAAGGATCATAGATCCAAAAGTAGTAGGCGAAGAGCATTACAAAGTGGCCAACAGAGTTACTACACTGCTTCAGAACTACAAGGATCTTCAGGATATCATTGCTATCCTGGGTATGGATGAACTATCGGATGAAGATAAGCTGGTAGTTAGCCGTGCACGCCGAGTTCAGCGATTCCTGTCTCAGCCATTCTTCGTAGCGGAGCAGTTTACCGGATCTCCTGGTAAGTATGTCAAGATCGACGATACGGTAAAAGGGTTTAAGATGATCCTTGACGGAGAACTTGATCACCTGCCTGAGAATGCATTTTACATGGTTGGTAATATCAACGAAGCGATCGAGAAAGGTGAGAAGTTACTCGCTGAATCAGAAGAAGAAGCTTAATTAATCATTATATCTGACGGATCATGAGCACATTCAAGGCACAGATACTTACACCGGACGGAAGTCTGTTTGAAGGCGATGTTACCGGTGTACAGATGCCCGGATCACAAGGCAGTTTTGAAGTCAAGGCGAATCACGCTCCTATTGTTTCCACTCTGGAACAGGGAGATGTACTGGTTCGGATGGCGGAAGGAGACAGGACCTATGAGATCTCTGGTGGATTCGTAGAGGTCAACAATAACTTGCTGACCCTCTTAGCAGAATCTGTGGTCCTCGAAGACTAAGTTTTTCTACCATATAATAAGATTCTATGAGCCCGGCAATTGTCGGGCTTTTTTTTTGACCGGGCTCGTTAACCACCGACTGACTGCCGAGTTGAATCTGCAATGCACTTCGCGCCTTACAAATAGCCAAGACTGTTGTAGCGATCGTTTTCATCAACATCAAATAATTTCATTCCGGATAGAGGGAGTCTGCTGTCCAGGTCCTTTGAGTGCAGTAGTGCGGTAAATGACCAGCCAGAAGTTAGTTTGAGGTCAACTGTCAGAGGACCGCAGTCTACAATTCCGCTGTTAGAATAGCCATCAACATCCGTATCCCCATCTGAATATTGCCAATGCGAATATTCTCATTTGGATTATGCTGGTTGTTATCCATATTTACGGTAGGGACGATGATCGCCGGGATATTGAGGCTGTTAATGGCAGGTATGATCGGTACGGTTCCTCCCATGCTGCGTATCTTGACGGGCTCTTTACCGAACTCATTTTTAATTGCATCACTTAGTGAAAGGCCTATATTCGAGTCCAGTTCAGTTCGGAATGCATTTACCCCTGGATCACTGATAAAAGTAGCTATATCCGGATGCCGTAGTCGTTCTTCAGTGGTCGGCTCACGATCAAGCACGTAATATCCCTCAGATTCAATATGAGAACGGATCTTGTTCAGCTGTTCAGCTCCGTCGGTTTCTTTAACCAGCCTTACATCCAGATGTGCTACTGCATATTCAGGGATGATGGTTTTAAGTCCAGGACCTTTCCAGGAGGTCTCAATATGACGGACATTTAAAGATGGATATTGTAACGCATCCTGATAATTAGACCCGACTTTCTCAGCCTCGGCTATACCCAGTGACCGGTTAATATCGGATCTATTATCCGGGACAGCTGCCAGTATTCTGGATTCTTCAGCCGAAATGTCGATCCCATTGTAATATCCGTCAATCAAAACCTTACCTTCGGTGTCTTTCATACTGTCGAGTAAATGAGCGAGCCGGAAGACCGGATTTGGGACATAATTACCATAGTGACCGCTGTGTTGAGGGAGCTCGCTTCCATAAACTTTGATGCTGCAGGTAGCGATTCCACGGCAGCCAAAAGTAAGGGTTGGCTGATTAGAAGGATGTGCCGGGCCGTCAAGAATGATCATATAATCTGCTTCATAAGCGTCAAGGTCCGTATCAAGAGATGACAGAAAAGCTTCGGATCCGGCTTCTTCTTGCGGGTCCAGGATCACCTTGATATTATGGGATGCAGGCATTCCGGTATCATCAAGTATATCAATCGCAGTTAGCATCATGGTTATAGGGGCCTTATCATCAGCAGCCGCTCTACCAAAGATCCTCCAGTCCGGGTCTATTTCAGAACTTTGAATATTGTCCCAGCTTATGATATCCCAGTTCCCGCTGTTCATTTCTTTAAGTACCGGAACAAAGGGATCAGGCTGATCCCAGTTATCAGCATCTACAGCCTGTCCGTCTATGTGAAGATAATACAGAACGGTAGGGGCATTATCGTCGATCTTCCGCTCAGCTAGAAAAACCGGTAAGGAGGATGTTTGCAGAAGTCTGACCTCAAAACCTTTTTCTGAAAAGGCATACTGAGCCCATTCAATATTCCTCATCATATTTTCGGTATCTGAGGCAACATTAGGTATGCTTACAAATTCCCGGTGCTGCTCTATTACCTCAGGTAATCGATCACGGATTATATCGTCATAGGAGGACTGAGCGAAGGAGGCTAAAGGCAGAGTTAGGAGGATAACAAAGATCAATTGTCGGAACATCTTTATGTGGTTTTAATTATGAAAAGACCGCCGACCACTGATCTAAGACCTAAGTATGACCACGGCCGGCTTCTTTTGCCCATTATACTGCAACAATATGAAATAATTTCATTCAACAGAGAATGAGTCTGCAGTTAAGCAGCGGAAAGCGGTCCGCAGTAAAGAATTACCAGCCGATACGTCCTTTATCCTTATCCGTAACCATCTCATTGCGGACTTCCTCGGGATCCTCCGGAAGCACGAAGCCTGGTGGGAGTTCAAAGGCATCATAAGCCCAGTAAGCATTCTCGTCGGCCGTTACATTTTCAATGAAGGTTCCTACGATCGGAAGGGCGGAGCGGGCACCCTGGCCAATACTTACGCTGGCCGGAACATCCTGATTAAATCTTGTTTTGCGGTCTTCACCTCCAACCCATGCCCCCATAACCACGTGAGGCATCATAGCAATAAACCAGTTATCTGCAGCATCATTGGTGGTTCCGGTCTTTGCGGCCACATCCTGTCGGACATTATATCCCCATCTTAAACGGACACCGGTACCATTCCAGCCATCACCTCCGGTAACCACTCCTCGCATCATATCAACCATGATATAAGCTGTCTCCGGACTGATCACTTCTCCTTTATAATCAGGGAAGAATTCCTTGATCACATTACCTTCTTTATCCTCTATCCTAGTGATGGCGATAGGTTCAATATGTACTCCTTTGTTGGCAAAGGTTGTATACGCGGAGGTCATCTCAAGCAGAGAAGCCTCAGCGGTACCCAGTGCAAGGGATGGATAGGCCGGAACCCTGTTCATGTCCACTCCCATATTGGAAGCCATATCTTTAATTTTTCTGGCGGCAGGTTCCAGTTCCCAGGCTTTATTGGTCCCGGGAACGCCGGCAAGTTCAGGAAGCAGTCGTACCGTTACATTATTAAGCGAACGCCCAAGTGCCTGTCTTAAAGGAATCATTTCGGGTCCGGCGGGAACACTTTTATCTTTAGGATTCCATACTTCTCCGTTACGCTCTCTGAAGGTACTAGGGTATTTAGAGAACTTATGATAAGGCATAAATCCGTTATCGATCGCAACGGTATATACAAAGGGCTTGAATGTTGACCCGACCTGTCTGCGAGACTGATAGACGTGATCATACTGTACATTGCCATAGTCTGCACCACCGACCCATGCGAGTATATTACCATTGGATGGTTCAATAGCCACAAATCCGGCCTGAAGGCGCGTATTAACTCTTTTGACTGAATCTATGAAGGCAGAGTCAGCATAGAGAGAATCAAACACAACCCTTTCAATATTGGTATCGAAATTCTGAAAACCGTTCTTATAGCGGTCGGTCTCCCGGATAAAATCATCGAGGAATGCAGGGTATTTTTCCCAGTAGATGTCCATGTAATCATCCGATCCGCGGGAGGTCCATTCGCTCTCAAAGATCGCTTGCAGGGAATCCAGTTTGGTCTTAACGGCAGCTTCCGCATGGCGCTGCATTCGTGAATCAATTGTGGTGTAGATCACCAGTCCGTCCTTATACAGGTCATAATTATTTTCATCGAGCCAAGGCTGAACTTTTTGACGTACATATTCGCCAAAATAGCGACTCTGTCTACCCGTTCTGAACGGTGGATGATAGTCCAGCTCGATCGGCTGTGCTGCATAGGCCTGATATTCTGTGTCCGTAAGAAAACCACGCTGATTCATAAGCGACATTACCAGATTGCGGCGGGTGGTAGCCCGATCGGTATTGGTACGAGGATTATAGGTGGTTACTGCCTTGAGCATACCGATCAGTGTTGCTGCTTCAGGAATCGTTATTTCAGAAGCCGGTTTCCCAAAGTGAGTTTGTGCAGCAGCCTCGATACCAAAAGAACTGTTTGAGAACTCAACAGTATTGAGATACATCTCTATGATCTCACGTTTGGTATAATTTCTTTCAAGCTGTACCGCCGTGATCATTTCCCGGAATTTTCGGGAAACTGAGAATCGCTGACCGATCTCTTTATATAGGTTTCGGGCCAGCTGCTGACTGATCGTTGATGCTCCCTGCCATTTCCCTTGTATCAGATAAAAGGGGATGCCCAGTGTTCGGTACATATCCATTCCCCAGTGGTCATAATAACGATGATCCTCGGTAGCCACGAGTGCGTCAACGATATTTGGCGAGATATTCTCATAGCGAACCCATTTACGATTCTCTGTAAAATATTTATCTAAGGTTACCCCGTCTCGGCTACGTACTTCAGATGCTATGGCGGTTTCCGGATTCTCAAATTTATCGGAAGAGGGGAGTCCCTGAAAAAGGAAAATGATATACCCTATGACCGCAAGAAATATAAATCCTGCTGCTGATCCGCTCCATAACAGGACCTTTCTCTTCAGGGCTGAACGGCCTTTAGGCAGAGTGTTGAACTCTCTGCCTTCCTGCTTCTCCTGAAGGATCTTTTTTCTGTATTCGGGGTCGCTGAAATACCGTTCGTGATCTATGTTTCCTTTATCCGATTCACTCATAATCCGTCTTTAATGATATCAAAAGGTAAGAATTTATTCGATTCAGAATGCCAAACCTGTAGATTTATATCTCCCTGCTCAAAGATAGCCACACTTCTGTGTTTAAAAAAGGTACCTAAGTTTATATAGATTCCTCCTGAAAATGTTTCCACCCTGGGTATATGATCATGTCCTGTCATAATAAAATCTATCTTCTTTCTATTGAAGATTTTCTCCGCCTGGCGATTAAGGGGATCAGGATTCATATAGTTTCGTTTACGGGTTACCGATGAAAACCATTTCATAGTTGCCAGGCCTGCCTTCGGAGGAAGAATTTTCTGATATATTCTGACAAAATATTCACTTCTCAGAAACTGATGAAATGCAGCCCTGGGAAAATCCAGGCCTTCAGGTTCAACACCATCGCCATGCATCAGTAAAAATCGCTTGTTTTCAATGTCAGTCAGCCTGAAATTCGATTCTGTATCGAATCCTCTGTCCTCAAAATGGCCGTAGGTCCAGTTGTCGTGGTTTCCGGTGATAAATAAAGCAGGATCCATCATTTTATTGTACGCTTCAAATGCATCCAGCACATTCTTTCCCAGTTCCGGGACAAATCCCTTTTCAGGATACTCCATCCAGTAATCAAAAAGATCTCCTAACACATACAGGCGATAACCTTCTAACCTGCAATGATCGATCAGTCGGATAAGGTCGGCCTCAATCTCATGATTTTGTTTCGGAGAGAAAGCTCCGATATGTACGTCAGATAAAAAAACGTGTTTTGTGCCGCCCATTAAATTACTTCTTTCGGGTGATCACAAAATGGATCAGATCGGCAAAATCTTTTTTAGCTTCACTGGCCGGCAGTTCATTCAGACCCTCAATAGCCTTATTGGCATAGTCATACATTGCTTGTTTAGCGTAGTCCATACCCCCTTTATCATGTACAAATTCTACGATCGCGTCCACATCGGATGAACTTTTCTTTCGCTTTTTCATCAGGGCACGGATCTTAGCAGCTTCTTTTTTAGATGAATGCTCCATGGCTTTAATAAGAGGCAGGGTTACTTTCCTTTCCTGTATGTCATTTCTTTTTGGTTTTCCGATATCGTACATACCGTAATCAAAAAGATCGTCCCGTATCTGAAAAGCAATACCTACACACATTCCGATCTCACGCATTTTTTTGTGATCCTCTTCATTGTCAGAAACTGATACAGCACCACATTCACAACAGGTAGAGATCAGGCTGGCCGTCTTTTCTGATATGATCTGAAAATAACGATCCTCAGTCATATTAAAGAGTCCGGCAGTTTTGAGCTGTCGAAGTTCACCTTCACTCATGCTCTTAACCGCACGCGATAAAACTTCCAGATGGGTGTATTCTTTGTTCTCAAGTGCTATGAGCAATCCCTTAGACAAAAGAAAATCTCCTAACAATACACCGGCCTTATTCTTCCAGATCTTATTAATGCTGACAAACCCTCTGCGGGAATTGGCTTCATCTACTACATCATCATGTATAAGCGTGGCAGTATGAAGGAGTTCGATCATAGTAGCAGCGATAAAAGATCGCTGATTGATCTCTCCGAATAGTCTGGCGGACATAAATACCAGGGTAGGCCGTAGTTCCTTTCCTTTCTGCTTCAGTAAATACTTTACGATCTGATCAAGTACGAATACATCTGAGCGAATGGTATTTTTAAAAAACTCTCTGAACTCGGATAACTGACCCGATACCGGGGCTGTGATTTCAGAAAGTTTTTTTCGGGTAACAGATTCAGAATTAATGGTTTGTAGCTCTTCGCTATCTATCATTAAATGTGTTTATATTTTCTTTAACTTACAGGTCTTTAATTTAGTTAATATCTGCAACAATAATATACTCACAATCACTCACTCTCATTTAAAGTATTTATGGACGATGCAATGGTAAGCGTTAAGCGAATCGGCGTTTTGACAAGCGGTGGAGATTCGCCGGGGATGAATGCAGCTGTAAGGGCTGTGGTAAGAGTCGCAGCACAGCATGAAATAGAAGTTGTCGGGATCAAGCATGGTTACTACGGTCTGATCAATGATGAAATCGCAGACATGACCCCGCATTCGGTTTCCAATATTATTCAAAGAGGTGGCACGATCCTCAAATCAGCTCGATCGGAGGAATTCCGAACCGCTGAAGGAAGGAAGAAAGCTGCTAAGAATCTGAAGAAGCACAAAATTGAAGCTCTGATCACCATTGGTGGCGATGGTACCTTTACCGGGGCAAATATTTTAAGTAATGAACATGATGTCAAGGTAATCGGGATTCCGGCTACTATAGATAATGATATCATAGGTACAGATGAGACCATCGGCTATGACACTGCTCTGAATACAGCGCTGGATGCCATAGATAAGATACGTGACACCGCTGATGCGCACGAGCGAATGTTCCTGGTGGAAGTTATGGGAAGGGATGCCGGCTTTATAGCTCTTGAAACCTCCATTGCCGGGGGAGCTGAACTTGTATTACTGCCCGAAGAACTGACCAATATCAAAGAAGTAAAGCGTCAGCTGAACGACATGCTTCAGCATCAGCGCAGAAGCAGCCTGGTCGTGGTTGCTGAAGGGGATGAAACCGGAGGTGCTATAAAACTGGCTGATAAGATCCGGGGCGACTTTGCTCAATATGATATGAGAGTATGCATTCTGGGGCATATCCAGCGCGGAGGTTCACCGACGGCCAGAGATCGTGTTCTGGCATCTAGATTAGGCGCCGCGGCTGTAAAGACTTTAGTGGAGGGCCACTCTGAGATCATGGTTGGTATTGTAAATAATGCTTTAAAGATCACTCCATTAAGAGTAGCTGTAGCAAAGAAGAAAGATCTGGACTATTCACTCATCGAACTTGCAAAACAACTGAGGTAATTAATGATATCCTGCGACATTAGTCTTGCAAAAAATTTCATTACAGAACAGAACTATTCCACATCAAAAGAAAAAGCAGAACAAGCCTTAGCTCAGCTAAAAGGAAAAACCGGCCCGGGCTCTGAATGGCTCGGATGGCGGGATCTGCTGGCGGATCCAAGCGACGCTGCTCTCGAACAAATAAGCTCTCTGGCTGACGAAGTTCGTAAGAAAGCCGATGTGTTCATCGTTTGTGGTATTGGAGGTTCATACCTGGGAGCTAAAGCGGTTATTGATGCACTCACTCCGAATTTCGGAGATAAGGGACCAGAGATATTGTACGCCGGGCATCATATGGGTGGTAAATATCTGAATGAACTGATCAGCTATCTTAAGGAAAAGAAAGCGGATGGCAGTCAAAAACAGATCTATCTCAATGTGATATCTAAATCCGGGTCTACTCTTGAAACAGCATTATCATTCCGGCTGCTTCGTGAACTGATCGAAGAGATGTATGATGATGACTCCTCTGAGCATATCATCTGTACGACCAGTAAGGAAGGAGGGATCCTCAATAAACTAATCGAGAAGAAGCATTATCGTAAGTTTGTCATTCCGGATGATATAGGAGGACGCTTCTCTGTGCTTACTCCTGTTGGACTTATCCCGATCGCGGTAGCAGGGATCGATATTCGTACACTCTTTTATGGGGCGGTAGGTGCGTATAATAAATATGAGGAAGACCCAAGTGATCTTCTGGAGTATGCAACACTCAGAAATGCGCTGCATGAAAAAGGAATTACTATAGATGTCTTCGCCTGTTTTGAGCCGGAACTGAGATCCTTTGGAGGCTGGATACAACAGCTTCTAGGTGAAAGTGAGGGGAAGGAGGGACAAGGTATCTTTCCTACTGTAGCAAGTTATTCAACCGACCTGCACAGCCTGGGGCAGTTCATTCAACAGGGACAACGTAGTCTCATGGAGACCTTCCTGATCGTGGAAGAACCCATGAATAAACTGGAAGTCAATGAGATGGCCGGTGATGATGATAATCTGAATTACCTGGCAGGAAAATCATTTCATGAGATCAATACCAAAGCCAGAGAAGGTACAATGGAGGCACATTCTGAAGGGAATGTACCTATCGTTACGATCACTCTTAAGAGCCTGAATGAAGAGAATTTAGGTGAATTGATTTATTTCTTTGAACTAATGACCGGTATCTTTGTATATAGTCTCGGGGTAAATCCGTTTAATCAGCCAGGGGTCGAAGATTACAAAAAGGCCATGTACAGACTTTTAGGAAAAGAATAAAAGATTTATGAGTAAACAGGCATCCAACACAAAATATATTGCTGTAGCTGGAAATATCGGGGCAGGCAAGTCTTCACTTACCGGATTACTGGCAAAACACTTTAACTGGAAAGCATTTTATGAATCCGTAGACGATAATCCTTATCTGTCCGATTTCTATGAGGACATGAGGAGATGGAGTTTCAACCTTCAGATCTACTTCCTGTCCAGCAGATTCAGGCATCAGAAAGATATGCTAGGAGAAAAAATCAGTCTTATTCAGGACCGAACGATCTATGAAGATGTTGAGATCTTTGCAAAGAACCTGCATGAGATGAGTTTGATGAGCGATCGGGATTTCGAAAATTATGAGGCTCTCTTCCGGGAGATGAGTAACTACCTGCGACCGCCGGATCTGCTCATATATTTAAGAGCACAGGTTCCCACACTTGTTCGCCAGATTCAACAGAGAGGAAGGGATTATGAGAACACGATCCGTATTGAGTACCTGGAAAGGTTGAACAATCTTTATGAAGACTGGATCGGCCGATACCCTCACGAAAAGCTCATTATAGACACAGATGACATTGATTTTGTGAATGATCAGGAAGACCTGGGTAAAGTGATAGAGCTCATAGAGCAAAGGCTTTACGGATTATTTAATGAATTGAACACCTAAGTATTTATCCTTATCTTTTTAAGCTGTTAAGGAGATGTCTTATGCTTAATTTTAAGATCTTTGAAATACCTGAAGGCCGGAGTGAAAGATCCGTCGAACTAAGTTCGGATGATCTTGACCTTGGAGATATTCCGCTAAAGGAAGGGAAAGTTGATATCAGCTTTTACCGGACCGAGCATTTTGTGCAGACTGAATTTCATGTTCATGCTGTAGTGGGATTGATCTGTGACCGGTCTTTGGATGCATTCGATTATACGGTTGATCAGGATTTTGAAGTACTGTTCAAAGCCGAAGAGGTTGAAGAATCTTCGGACGTGAATGGTGCGATCAGAAATTATGATCATGGAAACCGTCAGATAGACTTGGAGCAGGACGTAATGGATACGATACTGCTGAATCTCCCTACAAAGAAATTACATCCGCGATTCCTGGATGAAAATGGTGAACCCAAGGAATTTACCGAACAACAATTCGGTAAGTCTGAGGAAGATGAAGAAGCCATTGATCCGAGATGGGAAAAGCTAAAAGATTTGAAAGAATAACAACCTAAGACAAAATTAATGGCACATCCTAAACGAAAGACCTCAAAATCTCGCAGAGATAAGAGAAGAGCACATCACGCCATTTCAGATGTAACTCTGGCAAAATGCTCAAATTGTGGTGCTCTGCATCGTTATCACCATGCCTGTACAGAATGCGGTTACTATCGTGGCCGCCAGGTAATGAAAGCTTCCAACTAAATCACTTATTATGATCGTCGCTGTTGACGCTGCCGGTGGAGATTACTTCCCGCAGAATCCAATTGAGGGATCTATTCAGGCTATTCGTGAATTCGACGGACTGAATATACTTCTATTGGGTCCGGAGGAGCTGATCAACAAGAAATTGTCAGAATATGATTACGACAATTCCCGGATAACCGTTCACCATGCACCGGACATTATCGGTATGGATGAATCTCCGGCTGCTGCTGTTAAGACCAAGCAACAGTCATCGATCGTAGTTGGCCTGGGCCTTCAAAAAGCCGGAAAATGTGATGCATTTGTAAGTGCCGGGAATACCGGAGCACTACTGGCTGCATCTACTTTTATTCTGGGAAAACTGGAAGGCGTTCAGCGTCCGACAATAGCCGCATACTTTCCGACACTAAAAGGATTTCGTCTGCTGGTTGATGCAGGTGCTAATCTGGAGATCAAACCCGAAATGGCATATCAATTTGCCAAGATGGGCCAGATATTTTGCCGGGAAGTGCTCAATATAGACTCTCCTAAGGTTGGTCTATTGAATGTTGGTGAAGAACCCGGAAAAGGAACGCAGGAACTGAAGGAGATCTTTGAGCTGCTCGATAACGACCTGAAAGGATTTATAGGTAATGTAGAGGGCAGAGATATCCTTCCATGTAAAGCTGACGTCTTTCTATCCGACGGACTGGTGGGTAACCTGTTGCTTAAATTCGGAGAATCGGTTCCGGCTGCACTAATGCAGATGGTAAAAAATACCATCCCTGAATTTGGACTGTCCAGAGAAGAAGCGGAGACTTTTCAAAAGCTCATGATGAAAGCCTTCAGTGCCTTCAATTATGAGAATGTCGGCGGAATTCCATTTCTTGGCGTGAATGGTGTAAGTATTGTCGGACACGGCGGGAGCTCCCCGTTAGCGATCAAAAATATGATCAAAAACGCCATTACCACCGTTGAAAATGATGTCAACGGAAAAATAATAGCATCTCTTAACTGAACATACCCCTATTTATGGAACTAAAGCGAGCTAAGATCAGCGCCGTAGGGCATTATCTGCCTGACTACAAGCTGACAAACAAAGAGCTTGAGGGAATGGTGGAAACCAACGATGAATGGATCCGCACCCGAACCGGTATCAGTGAACGAAGAATTCTGAAAGATACCGACAAAGCAACCGCCTATATGGGCGCAAAAGCCGCTCAGGAAGCGCTTGATGCCGCCGGCGTAAAAGCAGATGAGGTGGACCTCATCATTCTGGCTACAGTAACTCCTGATTATCTGTTCCCTGCTACCGCATGTCTGGTTCAGAATAGTATTGGTGCCGAGAATGCCTTTGCATTCGACCTTTCGGCTGCATGCTCAGGCTTTTTATATGCTCTTACTACCGGTTCAATGTATATCGAGTCCGGCAGAGCTAAAAAAGTTTTAGTTATCGGTGCTGATAAGATGAGCTCTATCATAGATTACACCGACCGAACTACCTGTATCTTATTCGGAGACGGAGCCGGGGCTGTTCTTCTGGAAGCTTCCGATGATGAGAACGGTATCATAGACCATGTTCATTACACGGAAGGGGATATCAATTGCAGCCTGTATCAGCCTGCCGGAGGTTCACTTAACCCTGCAACTGCAGAAACAGTAGCCAACAAAGACCATTTTATTAAACAAGACGGAAAGGCTGTCTTTAAAAAAGCCACTATGGGCATGGCGGATGTAAGTCTTGAGATCATGGAAAAAAATGATCTGGATCCTGAAGATGTGGCCTGGTTGGTTCCGCATCAGGCTAATCTCAGAATTATCGATGCTACAGCACGTCGCATGGGCTTATCCAATGAAAAGGTGATGATCAATATCAATAAGTACGGAAATACGACCGCTGCGACGATCCCGCTCTGCCTTTACGATTGGAAAGATCAGCTGAATAAGGGTGATAATATCATATTATCAGCTTTCGGCGGTGGATTTACTTGGGGCGCAATTTATTTAAAGTGGGCTATTTAATATGAGTAAAGCATATTTATTTCCGGGACAAGGATCACAATCTGTAGGAATGGGCAAAGATCATTATGATGCTGACCCTGTGTTTGCGGAATATGTGGACAAAGCTAACGACATTCTGGGCATCGACCTTAAAGAGATCATGTTTGAAGGACCTGAAGATACCTTAAGGCAGACAGAATACACTCAACCGGCTATTTTTGTTCATTCTGTAGCTTTGTTTAAGACATTGGGCGAAAAACCGGATATGGTTGCCGGTCATAGTCTGGGTGAATTTTCAGCTCTGGTAGCCTGTGGAGCAGTTTCTTTTGAAGAAGCTCTGAAAGTAGTTCGCCGGCGCGGAGAATTAATGCAGAAGGCAGGAACAGATAATCCGGGTACCATGGCTGCCGTGATCGGAATGGATGATGAGGCAGTAGAAAAAGTTTGTGCAGATGCCACTGAAGCCACCGGTAAAGAAGTCATTGCAGCTAACTATAACTGTCCCGGTCAACTGGTGATCTCCGGATATCTTGAGGCCGTGGAAAAAGCTGTTGAACTGGCTAAAGAGAATGGTGCCAGAATGGCCAAATTACTGCCGGTTAGCGGAGCTTTTCATTCATCCCTGATGCAGGATGCTTATGATGGTCTCAAAGATCAGCTGGAAAAGCTGGAGATCAACACTCCTGAGTGTCCTATTTACAGCAACTTTACGGCAAAGGCTACCAGTGATCCGGAAGAGATACGCTCGAATCTGCTGGATCAGCTTTTGAATCCTGTTAGATGGACTCAGACTCTGCTGAATATGAAAGACAGCGGGGCAGAAGAGTATGTGGAATGTGGACCCGGAAAAGTATTACAGGGACTGGTTAAAAGAACATTGAAAGACGTAACTATTTCAGGACACCAATAAGATGAGTTTAACACTAGAAGGAAAAAGCTGCCTGGTAACCGGCGGAAGCCGCGGGATCGGAAAATCGATCGCTCTTGAACTGGCAGGCCTCGGAGCTGATGTGGCAATCACCTATGCACGATCTTCCGAAGCGGCAGAAAAAGTTCGTGATGAGATCATTGCAATGGGCGTAAGGTCCAAAGCCATACAGGCTGACGCAGTGGATTTTGACAGAGCAGAAGAAGTAATCGCTGATATTGTGGATGACTGGGGCAAGATCGATGTGATCGTGAATAATGCAGGCATCACCCGGGATAATCTGATTCTCAGGATGAGTGAAGAGCAGTGGGATGATGTCATCACCACCAATCTCAAGAGCATCTTTAATTATTCCAAAGCAGCTGCCAAGCCGATGATGAGAAATCGCGGTGGCTCGATCATCAACATATCTTCTGTTGTGGGAATATCCGGAAATGCCGGACAAAGCAATTATGCTGCTTCTAAAGCAGGGATTATTGGCTTTACAAAATCTTATGCCAAAGAATTGGCTAGCCGTAACATACGGGCGAATGTAGTCGCTCCCGGTTATATTCTAACCGATATGACCGGAGAACTCGATGAAAAAGTACTGGAAGGAATTAAATCAGAAACTCCACTGGGCAGAGCCGGTAATCCTGAAGAGGTTGCTCAGGCTGTTGCATTTTTGGCCTCCGACTGGAGTACATATATCACCGGAGAGGTGATACGTGTGGATGGTGGAATGGCCATGTAAAATGAGAGAATACAGACCACTGAATTTTTTGGTTTAAATCTCTTATCTTAAGAAAATATTTAACTGCTAACTAAGAACTGAACAGGACAAAAATATGTCACAAGACGTAGAATCAAAAGTAAAAGCAATTATCGTTGATAAACTTGGTGTTGATGAATCAGAAGTTGTAGCTGATGCTAACTTCACAAACGATCTGGGTGCTGACTCACTCGATACCGTTGAGCTCATCATGGAATTCGAAAAAGAATTCGACCTTTCTATTCCTGATGAAGATGCTGAAAATATTGCTACTGTAGGTGATGCTGTTACTTACCTTTCCGGCAAATTATCTTAATTAACTTATTATACCCCTATATATGAGTACTCGCAGAGTCGTTATTACCGGGATCGGTGCATTCACTCCCCTGGGAAAAACTGCACCTGATTTCTGGAACGGTTTGATTTCCGGGAAAAGTGGAGTTCGCAATGTTGAACATTTCGACACTACAGACTTCGCTACCAAATTCGCTGCTCAGATCGAGGATTATGATTCTCAAAATTATTTTGAGCGCAAGGAAGCCCGCAGGCTGGACAAAGTTGCCCAGTACGGACTTATTGCGTCTCAGGAAGCTATTGAGGATAGTAAAATTGATCTGGATCAGATAGATAAGGACAGGGTAGCGGTTCTGGTTGGAACGGGTATAGGAGGAATGGAAACATTTTACGAACAGTCGGTCTCATTCCATGAGCACGGACCCCGTGGTGTTTCCCCTTTCTTTATACCCATGCTGATCCCTGATATTATTTCAGGTCAGATCTCCATCCGGCACGGTTTCCGGGGCCCCAATTATTGTGCGGTTTCAGCCTGCGCAACAGGTTCTCATAATATAGGTTTAGCTTATGATACCATTCGTTACGGTCAGGCTGACTACGCCGTATCAGGCGGAACGGAAGCTCCGGTAACTAAGATTGGTATCTCCGGATTCAATGCCATGAAGGCAATGTCTACAAGGAACGACGATCCGGAAACGGCTTCCCGTCCCTTTGATAAGACAAGAGACGGATTCGTTCTCGGAGAAGGCTCCGGGATCATGTTCCTTGAGGAGTATGAGTCAGCTAAAAAGCGTGGTGCAAGGATCTATGGTGAGATCGTAGGATACGGTTTCTCTGCAGATGCTTATCACATCACTGCTCCCGACCCGGAAGGAAATGGGGTGATCCTTGCTATGACTAATGCCATGAAATCAGCGGGCATTAAACCTACTGATGTAGGGCATATCAATATGCATGGGACATCCACGCCATTAGGTGATATTGCGGAGACCAATACGATCAAGAAAGTATTTGGAGATCACGCTTATGATATAAATCTCAATTCAACTAAATCCATGCACGGCCATACTTTAGGCGCGGCAGGAGCTATTGAGTCTATAGCCACATTGATGGCGATTTATCATGGGATGATTCCTCCGACTATTAACCTGAATGAACCGGATCCGGAATGTGATCTGAATTACACTGCAAATGAGAGTGTAGTTCGTGATCTGGATTATGCCCTGAACAATGCCTTTGGTTTTGGCGGACATAATTCGACTCTGGTATTCAAGAAGTTCAAGGAATGATACTAAGCGCATGATTCAGTGGTTCAGGTCTATTGTCAAGAAAAAATCGGATCTTGATCCTGAATTACAAGTACGAATTGAAAATTTAGAAAGGATCATTGGTCTCACGATCGATGATCCTTCTTTATATCTGAAAGCCCTTCGTCACAGGTCCACGATCTCAAAAGACGAGTATGAAAGCTATGACTCCTACGAAAGACTTGAGTTCCTGGGGGATGCTGTTCTCGATCTTATTGCGGCAGAAATTTTATTTCAGGTATATCCTAAAGCAAACGAAGGATTTCTTACAAAGATCAGGGCTAAGCTGGTACGAGGTGAGACGCTTAGCAAACTAACAGCCAGGCTGGGTATAGATAACCTGATGGAATTCGGGGAAAGAACCTCAAAAAACAAAGTTACCAAAAACATCATGGCTGATGTTTTTGAATCGATCATTGCTGCGATCTATATCACTAACGGCTATGAAAAAGCATATGAATTCGTGGAGAGAGTTATAGAAAATCATCTTGATCTGGATGAACTCATCAATACGGTGGATAACTATAAAAGTGCTCTGCTGGAATATACTCAGGCAAAGAAACTTGCAATGCCCGATTATCAGCTGATCACAGAAACCGGTCCGGGCCACGACCGGACTTTTGAGGTAGCAGTAAAAATCGGAGAGGATACCCTCGGTACAGGTACCGGAAAGAGCAAAAAGAAGGCAGAGCAGGCAGCTGCGAAAGAGGCTCTGGACGCCCTTCAATAGCAATTGATATTTGTTTTTTGATCATTAATGTTCGATCCTGTCATCACCGATACAGCAGAGTATTAATCACAGATTAAGTCATGCTTATTCAACTCATAAAACCGGAATTTGAGGAACTTATAGAGGCCAAAGACTGGGTAGGTCTCAAGGATGTTCTTACGGATGTTCCCTCACAGGATATTGCGGAGCTTCTTATTGAGCTGCCGGGTGATATTGCCGTGGTTGTATTCCGGTTACTGAAAAAGCCGGTAGCGGCAGATGTATTTGCCGCAATGCCTTCCGGTAAAGGAGTTGAGCTGCTTGAGTTGTTTAGCAGGCAGCAGTTAAATGATGTGATGAGCAACCTGGAACCGGATGAACAGGTCGCAATTCTGGAAGAGCTTCCGGGTCATCTGACTCAAAGGGTAATGAATTCCATAGACCCTCAGGAACAGGTTCAAATCAAGAAGATCCTGGGTTATCCGGAAGAAACAGTAGGAAGGCTGATGACGCCCAGGTATGTTCGTATTAAATCGGACTGGACCATTGAGCGAAGTATGAAGCATATCCGTAAGTACGGAGAGATCGCAGAAACGCTGAACGTGATTTATGTGGTAGACGACAGTGAACACCTGATCGATGACTTAAGGATCACCCGTCTGATTCTGGCTGAGACCGATGACACTATAGAGTCTCTCATGGATCGTTCTTTTGAAGCATTATCCGTTTATGATGATCAGGAAGAAGCGGTTAAGATGTTTGCTAAATACGACCGTGTGGCTCTGCCAGTCGTTGATACGGATGGCGTGCTGGTGGGAATCGTGACAGTTGATGATATCATTGATGTAGCTGAAGAAGAGACTACTGAGGATATGCAGAAAATGGCAGGTATGGATGCACTGGATGATTACTATTCCCAGACTTCTGTTACCGGAATGGTAAAAAAGAGGGTCAGGTGGCTGATCCTTTTATTTGTGGGACAGATGCTGACAGTAACGGCGATGAGTGCTTATGAATCAGTTATTGCAGGAGCCGTTTTGCTATCCCTCTTTATACCGATGATCATCTCCAGCGGAGGTAATTCAGGATCTCAGGCTGCAACATTGATCATACGTGCACTGGCTACCGATGATATCAGATCCAATGACTGGAAAAAGATCTTAAAAAGAGAATTATTATCCGGACTCATGCTGGGAGCCCTGATCGGGGTACTGGGTGTGATCATGACCTCTTTGTTCGGGATCATGCAGGGACAGGAACTGGCTGAACCCCTGATCCTTACCTCGGTTGCCATAGGGCTAAGCCTGCTTGGCGTGATCCTTTTCGGAAATATGAGCGGTGCAATGCTACCGTTTATTCTTACAAAAGTAAACCTCGATCCGGCCGTAACTTCTGCACCTTTTGTGGCAACTTTGGTAGATGTTACGGGAATAATAATCTATTTTTCAATAGCAGCATTTCTGCTTAAAGGAGTATTACTTTAAATCATAATATATCAATGAAAGCATATTTAGACCTGGTTGAAAGTGTTTTAGAAAATGGTGTCAGAAAGGAGAACCGAACCGGTACCGATACCATATCCAATTTTTCAGAATTCTATAAGGTCGATCTCTCAGAGGGATTTCCTCTGCTTACTACGAAAAAGGTTTTTTTCCGCTCAGTGATCCTCGAACTCCTTTGGTACTTGCGTGGAGAAGATCACATACGATGGCTGCGTGATGAGAATGATTGCCATATCTGGGACGCATGGGCGGATGAGGAAGGGCATGTGGGTCCGATCTATCCGGTTATGTGGAGACGATTCCCTTACTTTGAAAAGGAAGAGGTTCGCTTTGAAGGAAATGGTTCTGCCATTGAAAAAGAATGCTGGGTTCAGAAAGAGTTTGACCAGGTTCAGCGTGCAATTGATATGCTGAAGACCAACCCTAATTCAAGAAGGATCGTCGTGAGCGCCTGGCACCCCGGTCTTTTGCATGAAATGGCATTACCACCCTGTCATCTGATGTATATATTTAATGTAGCTGACGGTAAGTTGAATTGTCATCTTACGCAGAGATCTGGTGATGTAGCACTGGGAATTCCTTTTAACCTGGCCTGTTATTCTGCTCTTACTATGGCAGTAGCGCAGGAAGTAGGACTCGAGCCCGGTACTTTTGCACATACCATCGTTGATGCTCATATCTACGAGAATCATGTTGAGGGACTTAAAGAACAGCTGACCAGAGAGCCAAGACCGCTTCCCACTCTAAAAATTGCAAACAAGCCGGTAGATGAGCTTACTTTTGAGGACTTCACTCTTGAGAACTACAATCCACATCCATCCATAAAATTCGAAGTTGCAGTATGACGATCACAGTTATTGCTGCACATGATCCGAATTTAGTGATTGGTAAGGACGGAGGACTACCCTGGCGATATCCTGAAGATCTGAAACACTTTAAGAAGACAACCATGGGCGGTACTATGATCATGGGAAGAGGGGTCTTTGAAGAACTGGGTGAAACACCATTGCCCGGCAGAAGAAACATTGTTTTGTCTACTACCAAAAATTACGATCATGTAGACACCTATGATTCACTGGATAAAGCTCTCGAATCGGTGGAAGAGGATGAGGTATTTATTATTGGAGGGGGAGTGGTATATCGTGAGGCGCTGGAAAAGGCAGACCGTATGATCATCACTGAAGTTCATAAAAAGTATGAAGGAGATGTTTTCTTTCCGGAATACCGGGATCAGATCGGGGACATATGGAAAGAAACGGAGAGAGAAGATCACGATGATCTGTCATTCATTACTTATAGTAGAATAAAATATACCTACTAAGAAATGCTGTTTATCTCTTTGAGATGATTGCAGTAATATTTTACGACCGGCTCTGCCAGTGCAATAATATTTTTGGTGTCTGCTGCTTTTGAGAACTCTACAGCTTCCTCGCCGTCCAGTATCCATATACTGTCATGCTGATACTTATAAGCCTCAGTAAAGCTGTTATCAAAATTCATATAATAGGATAGCGTATTGTCATCAGAGGGGAGTCCGGCTTTCTTCAGCTGTAGCCTGGTTTTTTCCCGGACTGTTTCCAGCAGCTTTTTGGTGGGTTTCTTATTAAGAAAAGTTGTTCTGAAAAGCGTTCGGTTTAAAAACCGGGTACACAGATCTTTTAGGATGATGTCATCAGAATGGGCCCATTCTTTTATACTTAGATAGATATCATGATCATCCAGCTGCATGTACTGCCGGATAACTTCCTTTGAAATATTACTTCTGGCAGAAGGTTGCTTGGTAAGAAAGTACTTTAATGATTCGGAAGCATAACTGATCTCATTCCCGCTGTCGATAATATCCCTGACCCTTTTAAAGATGCCCCGGAGCAGAAAATCGGCACTTAGTACCGTTTTATGGAGATAGACCTGCATATACATCAGCCTTCGGGCAATTATGTAGTTCTCAACAGCATAGATCCCTTTCTTTTCGATCACAATGTTTCCGTTAAAGACCCTCATGGTCTTTATGATCCGGTTGATTCCCACTGTACCTTCACTTACCCCCGTAAAGAAGCTGTCTCTCCTTAAATAGTCCAGCCGGTCCAGATCCAGCTGGGAAGAGATTAGCTGATACAAAAAAGGTTTTTTATACTGATTGGTGAAGATCTCGATGGCCGTATCCAGAGCACCGTTCATTTCTCTGTTGAGTTCTTTCATGATAGCCAGGCTCATCATCTCATGATTGAAGTCTTTTATCAGAGTATGTTCAAGGGTATGAGATAAGGGACCATGACCTACATCATGAAGTAAGATTGCGATCAGCGTGCCCTCATATTCTTTCTGACTTATCGTTGTGTCTTTTTCTCGAAGGGAATTCAGCACTCTCTGACACAATTCAAGAGCACCGATAGCATGCGAAAACCTGGAGTGCTCTGCAGCAGGAAATACGAGGTAGCCAAGACCGAGCTGCCGTATTCTTCTAAGTCTCTGAACATAAGGGTGATCAATCAGGCTGAGAATAGTTCCTTTTGGAACCGTAATAAATCCGTGGATAGGATCATTGAAGATCTTATAGCGTGTACTTTTATCCATTAATTCATGTCCACCATCAGTTTATCCAGATCTTTAAATTCCGGCAAGCGGGTTGGGCGTTGAGTATTGAGGTCGAACCAGACCCCTTTTGAATATCCCACCGACAATAGTTCTTTCGAGTCCTTATTGAATATACCCTGTACAGCTTGAATACTTGAGTTACCGATCTCTCCGATGCCGGTACCTATAAGCAGGGTGGAGGGAAAGGTGATCTGTTTCAGATATTCGACGGTACATTTAACCAGTACAAAAGACTTTCCTTCTTCAAATGCTTCTTTAAGCACTCCAAGTTCATTTAAAAACTGAAGCCGTGCTTCTTCCAGGTAAGTATTGAACAGTGCATTATTGACATGATTCAGCGGATCCAGATCACGAAATCGAACAGGAATTTCGCACCAGTGGTAAAAAATTTCAGGATCGTAGCCGGGTCTGAACATAGAATAGATTTCATTTGAAGAATGGCTGCCAAATTAGGGCATATACTACTGATGAGCAATTAATTACATTTAAAGCATTACAGCTCATAATCCTTATATTCGGAAAGCAATTAGTTCAGAATTAATTAATTATACATGTCGAAAAAAGATAGCAGAGAATTTTTAGAAGAATTACTGACCACTCCCAGTCCTACAGGTTATGAAAAGGA
The DNA here is from genome assembly GCF_040811775.1 of Balneola sp. MJW-20. Taxonomy (NCBI): domain Bacteria; kingdom Pseudomonadati; phylum Balneolota; class Balneolia; order Balneolales; family Balneolaceae; genus Gracilimonas; species Gracilimonas aurantiaca. The sequence goes on along the minus strand of NZ_JBFNXW010000001.1, from coordinate 814,609 downwards.
AGGAGTAAAGGTATGGAAAAAATATGTCGAGGGCTTTGCCCAAAATGTGGTAACAGACGCATACGGCTCTTGTGCCGGTCAGATCAGTATAGGGGGAGATGTAGCAACCGTAATGTTAGAAGCCCACTGTGACGAGATTGGAATGGTAGTGCAGCATATTACAGATAACGGTTATGTATATGTGAATAAACTGGGTGGCTCAGACTCTACTATTGCCAGGGCAAAAAAAGTATTTATTCATAACCGACGGGGAAGAGTAGTCGGGGTGACCGGGAATACTGCCATCCACCTGCAGGATAATAAGAATGGGGGCGGGAAGCAGCCCGCCTGGAAGGATATCTGGGTAGATATTGGAGTGAGTACGAAAGAGGAAGCACTGAAACTGGTTCAGATCGGTGATCCTATAACTTATGCATCAGACTCTGAATTTCTGAATGATGACATCCTCTCAGCCCGTGCACTGGATAACCGGATAGGTGGGTATATAATCGCGGAGGCGCTGAAACTGATCAGTAAAAGAAAAAAAGATCTGAAGGTTAATGTGATCGCCCTTAATTCTGTTCAGGAAGAGGTTGGAGGATTCGGGGCTCGCATGATGAGCTATCGGTTTATGCCGGATGTTGCTTTTGTGACCGATGTTACGCATTCAACTGATACTCCGGGTATTGACCAGAAAGAGCATGGAACAGTATTATTGGGTAAAGGGCCTACATTGCAGCACGGGGGAGCAAATCACCCAAAAGTAGTGGATTACCTGGAGCAGGTGTGTGAGGATCATAAGATCGAGGTACAGCACGAGGCTACCAGCGTAAGAACAGGCACCGATACCGACAGTATCTTCTACCAGCAGACCGGTATCCCGAGTGCTCTGATCTCTCTTCCGCTTAGGTATATGCATTCGCCGGTTGAGATCTGTTCGATGAAGGATGTAGATGATCTGGTCAAGATCATGGCTGAGGCAGTGTTAAATATGAAGCCGCATCAGACCTTCTCTGTTTTTGGTGACTGACCGAAATAAAAAACCCTCCTGCCGTTTAGGCAGGAGGGTTTGATGTCAATGGGTAAGCTTTGAACCTTAATTGGCAGTAAAGCTTGGTGGTACGAGAACCCCATCGATTACATGGATCACTCCGTTGGTGCCTTCCAGGTCAACACGAGTGACATTTACTGAATCATTCAGTGTAACATTTCCTTCTCCGTCAATGCTAACAGTGATGTCTTCTCCAAGTACCGTTGGAATCGTTTGTCCGTCAGAAAGATCACCTGCAAGGGCTCTTCCAGCGGCTGCATGATAAGTAAGTACATCTGCTACCTGCTCAGCACTAAGAGTAGCGATCAGGTCAGCTGCAGCTTCAAATGCTGCATTGGTAGGAGCAAATACAGTGTATTCGTCTGTACCGGTGAAAGTACTGGCAAGTCCGGCGTCCGTCAGTGCTGTTACCAGTGAACTAAGGTCATAGTTCTTCTGAGCGATCTGAACAATGTTCAGGAAGTCATTAGGCAGAATTACTTCATCAATTGCATGAATAACGCCATTGTTTACGTCGACATCGGTAGCGATGATCTCAGCTCTGCCATTTACAAAAGCTCCATTACTGCCTACGGTTACATATACAGATCCACCTGTCAGTGCATCAACTCTTTGTTCTGCAGACAGGTCGCCGGCAAAGATCTCAGCGTCGATTACATGATATTGCAGGATCTGAGCGATCTGCTCAGTTGTAAGGCTCGCAAGCAACCCTTCAGGCAAGTTTGCAAATGCTTCGTTAGTTGGTGCGAATACAGTGTAGTTTGCTTCCATGTCAGAAAGTGCACCGGCAAGTCCGGCATCTACGACTGCACCGACCAGAGTAGAGAAGAAATATCTCTTAGAAGCTGCATCCACAATTGTCCCATATGCGTCAGGCAGAATTACTTCGTCGATTGCATGAATAACACCGTTTGAGACGTCAACGTCTGCAGCTTCAACTGTTGCTGATCCGTTTACTGTTACTCCATTTGCATTTGAAGTTACAAAAATGCTCTCTCCTGAAAGTGTTACAGGAGCCTGCTCAGCAGCCAGGTCGGTAGACAGGATCTCACCAGATACCACATGATAGGTGAGGATCTCAGCTAACTGTTCAGTACTAAGACTTTCAAGCAGTCCACTTGGGAGTGCGTTGAATGCAGCGTCTGATGGTGCAAAAACAGTATAATCACCAGTAAACTTGAGCGTATTCTCTAGTCCTGTAGACTGAAGTGCAGATACCAGTGTAGTGTAATTGCCCAGTTCATTAGCCTGGTCCACAATATTAGCGTCACGAAGACCCTCTGGCAGAAGTACTGCATCGATAGTGAAGATATTACCATTAGATCCGAGTATTGGACCACTCTGGATATTTGAATATCCATTGATCTGGAATCCGTCTCCGGCCAGTAATGTTTCACCTTCCAGTGTTTCCAGTTCGCCACCATTAGCAAGGTCCTGACGGCTTAGTTCTGCAGGAATTACATGGTAAGTGAGAATTCGTACCAGCTGTTCGTTGGTCAGGCTTTCCAGAGTGCCTTCCGGAAGAGCTGCAAAGGCATCGTTTGTAGGTGCAAGAACAGTAAATGGTCCTTCTCCCTGTAATGCGTCAGCTAAACCAGCGCTCTGTATAGCGCTTACCAGTGTTGATAGTGACTGACTCTCTCCGGCCAGTTCAACAATATTTTGTGAGGTGTCAACTCGTACCGTGTTGTCTCCATTGTCATTATCACATGATACCATTGTAAATACCAGTAGCAGTGATGACAAGAAAACAGATACTCTTGATGATAAGTCTGAAATTTTCATCTCTTTTCTTATTTGTAGTTAAGGTTCACAGTTAATACACATTGGTGGCAGGCAATGACTATCTATTATTAAAGAAAACTTTAGTATTAACAGCGTTTTACAAATGCTGCATAGTTACCGTAGAAATGCAGGTCAGAGATCGAACTGAACAGAAAGGAGAGGCGTAAAACCGGGGAGCAGACGATGGTTGGTTTGATAGCTAATTCCAGAGGCAGAATTATCCTGTACCGGATTCAGAAAACGGTATACTTCATTCTGACGATTCAGAATATTGATTAGGTCGAGTCTCACTCCCATTATTACATCTTTGATATTGATCTGCTGATTAACTGCCAGATCAAGTCTCAGGTAGTAAGATAAACGGTCATCTCCGGGGCTGCTTAGATCAAGGTCAGAGAAAAGCCGGTTATCATGTATTTCGATAAAATTATAATAGGCATTGTTGTATGCCCAGTACCGGATGGGGGTCCATTGTCCGCTGAATGATATATCAGTTTTACTGAATACTGGTACCCGGAATAACGCTGAAAGAGTATAAGGTTCGCTGAAAGGGGAGTTCTGAACCTGATTATCAAACCGCTGACCGAACTGCTGAAGAGCAAAATTTGATTCCTGTACTAATTTAAAGAACAGGCTGCTTTCCGGGTCGGTAACCATCAGGCTCAGAGAACCTCCGAAATTCTGACTGTTAACCTGTTCAAAGTAAAATTGCTGGTCACTTAGTTCTAAAGATGTATTCAGAGGAGATAATATGCTGTTATAATTCAGAGCCCAGCTATTATCTCTGATCTTATAATAGGATTCCACTTTAAAGGATATCTTCTCATTGAAAAACACAGACCAGTTTGCAGTAAAATTAAAGGAGCGGGGTACTGAAGTAGTAGCATCATTAGGTTCCCATAACTTGTAGCTCGGTGATAAGGCATTCGGGCCGGGACTGCTAAGATTAAATTGATTGATAAACTGACGGTATATGCCTGCACTGAAGACCCATTTATTCTGAAAACGGGCTACTTCTGAAGAATTTATATAGATCTCAGCTCTTGGTTCCAGATATACTTTGCCATGATCCCCGTGGAAAGTATTTCTGAGTCCGATTTTATAACCGAACCTGGAGGAAAGGTTTTCAAATTCTGAATAAGTGCCCAGCAGTAAAGTATTATTCTGGGTTACGGTTGGGAAGTAAAAGAGATCGGAGAGCTGGAAGCGGTAATCTATAAATTTCGGTTCAATACCGGCATTGAGTTTTAATGAATTACCGAAATAATAAGATATTCCAGCTATTGCTCCCCACTCACGGATACGGTTCATGTTCATTGATTCATTATCCAGATCCGAAAGTGCTTTTAACTGACGGTAAACTTCATCTTCAGAAACCGGAGCGGCATTACCGGTATTATGGCTCACCATATTATACCGGTTCCGGAAATCTGCAGCGCTGTAATAAAGCTGAAAAGCAGCATCTGTTCTTGAACTAAGGACAGCATCATGAGAGATCTGAATCATCTCATTACTTTGAGCAGTATTGTCATCGGCAAATACAAAGTCTGGCTGACCAGAGATCAACTGTTGTCTGGCGGATAAAAGATCCACGCTGCTATTCGAGTATCCAAAATATCCACTCACCGAGGTTTTTTGATACGGGTTGTGACGGTATTCTGAAGCAAAATGAAGATCAGTAAATCGGAAATTGTTGTTTTCAGCAACTGAAGAATAAGAGGCCAGATCACCATCACTACCCATAATGAAATTCTGCAACAATGGATCCAGCCGGTTCCAGTCGTTAAGCGTTCTGTTAAGTTGAGGCTCACGAAACTGATCCCAGAGACTGCCACGGAATGCGATCATACCGCTAAGTTTTTCGGAACGGAACAGTTCACCGCTGAGTCGGGTATTGAAAGAATAGGGGTCGGCTTGAACTTTTAATGTCTTAGCGTTTTGTGGAACCAGGTCATGAGAATAATTGATAACGCCGGAAAGGGCGCTTCCTTTCTTAGCACCGAAGGCAGCTTTGGAAACTTCGATCCGGTCGATCGCGTAAGGACTGAAGATCCCGAAAGTACCTCCTGCAACATCATTATTATATAACGGAACCCCATCCAGAGTTAATAGATGATCCCGGGAACTACTGCCCTGGATACTAATTTCATCCTGAGCCCAGTTAAAATTGATGCCAGAAAAGGCATTCAGTGACCTGATAGTATTGGAATAGGGAGACAAAGAGATCTCAGAACTATTGAAAGAGTATTCATCGGTATCCGTTCTGCTGGTGTACTGATAAGAGTCTCCGGTGATCAACAGAGGCTCGATTAGATAGCTCTCGGGTTGTAACTCGATGATCCGGACAGGAGACTCTTCCTGGCTGATCTGAATTTCTGTTCTCTTGGCTTTGTATCCTACATAACTTGCTACAATTTCATAACTACCGGACAAGAGTGATGAAAAAGTAAAGTATCCGTTTTCATTTGCAATAGCTGATCCGGATGCATCCGCTATATATACAGTGGCATTGGGTAAGGGTTCTCCGGTTCTTGCATCCCTGATATATCCTTTAAAGTCGACCTTTGGTGCCTCAGTGGAGGCGGTTCTGGTAATAACATAGGTTCCGGTAGAGAGTATAAGATAATCGAGTCCGGTATTCTTCAAAATATCTTTAAGGATCTGATCCACAGTGGCATCCTTAACGTTGATGAAAACGGTAGAAGACATTTCTATTCTGGAATCATACGCTACATTTATGCTTGTTTCACGGATCAGCTTAATAATAGCATCTTCAACAGATATGCCTCTGACAAAAAAGTCATACCTTTCAGACTGGCCCTGTGCCGCCAGTAATGCAGGAAAAAGGGCTAGTGATATGATGACCACCCATTTCTTCATCCGGGAATGATCCGGTAACCATTGTTAGTGGTATAGAAAGTATAACCCCGGAGTGTACATATATCATTAATGATCGATTCAAGACTGCGCTCTGCGCGATAGAATGCTGTAATTCTTCCTTCAAATTCATGACCCGAGGGATGATCGATGTTCTTTCCGAATTCGCGTTCCAGTGTACTCAGTACATCGTGAATAGTCATGTTATCAAAGAAGTGATGACCTTCTCTCCAGCTCAATGCATCTTCTTTGAAAGTCACTTTCTCCGCTTCATAGCGATTATTGAGCTTAGAAGATTCTCCGGCTATGAGTGAGATCTGCTCATTAGAGGGAAGAGAGTTGAAAAGAACCTGGCCTTCTGTAACGTTGATCATAGCTTCTTTAAAACGGGGAGTGTTCCAGTCCTCCAGACTAAACTCAGTACCTACCACAGTTGTACGTGTGTGAGCGGTTGTGATCACAAAAGGAGTATCATCTTTCTCTACCGAGAAATAAGCCCGGCCATTTAATTCAATATCTCGGTTCAGGTATCCAAAAAGGCGGTTATAGGTGACAGATGATCCTCCGGACAGGTCTATTTCGGTTCCGTCCGCAAGCACAACGGACTTTGATGAACCGTTTGGAACCGTAATAGTAGAGGGATAGATCAGGTATCCAAACCCAACAGTCAGAAGTACGGCAGCAGCAATGCTGTAGACCATTCTACTGGAATATTTAGGTGAGTTCTCATTACCGAAGTTTTCTTTTTCTTCGATCTTGTCCCACACCTTGTTTAAGGCAGACTCAATTTCATCAGGACTGCTTTCCCGCCAGTCAGACTGAGATTTTATATCACTATGCCCCCGCAGAAACGGGTTAAGCGAGTCATTCAGGTTTTTATCTGTACTCATGCTACTTCTTTGCTATTCAGTAATATAGTGGCTTCAGCTCTGAGAGTTTTCAGAGCGGCGACCAGGTGATTATTTACAGTTCTGGGAGAAAGCTCCATGATATCAGCAATTTCATCATGAGTAAGCCCATCGAATCGGCTTAGCTCAAAAGCTTCCCGCTGACGTTCAGGAAGTTGTTCAACCAGCTCTGATAATAACTCTTCAATGTCCACGGGATCATCTATCTCTGTCTCTTGATGAATAGTCAGAGCACCGGCCTGATTGAGGTCAGTTACTTTACTTTGATGATCCCGTATAAAATTCAGACATAGATTACGGACAATGGTATACATATAAGATTTCATCGATTTCTCTGCATTAAGCGAAGACCGGTTGGTCCAGATGCTGACAAAAGCATCCTGTACCAGGTCAGCAGCCTCGTTCCGATCAGAGACGAAACGACAGGCGTATCTGAGGTACCGGTCGTAAGTACTACGAAAGAAGTCTGAGAAGGCATCCCGGTTGTTTAATGAGATAGCTTTAGCCCAGTTCCTGAAATCAGAATCTGTTTGTTGATTCATATCCGTTTGTATGTTGTGATGTCAATACACATGAGTAGCATGGTATGACTAGTCAAGTGGCAAAATAACACTGAGACGTACTTCAGCGTTCTGTCTCAGCCGCTCGCTTTACGTATACGGTTCATCAGTGCCTTATATAAAGAAGGGAAAGTGGCCTTGTAATCCTCAATAGTATCAATATGAAGATTTTTATACCCGAGTTGATCGGCTTCCCGAAAGCGGCGGTATAATTCCTGAGAAAGGGTTTTGAGGTCCCCGTTATAGCTGATTATGTTTTCTGAAGAGCTGTCTCCGGATTGCATAAGATATAAGGTATCATCTCTGAAACCATCAACCGGGCCATAACTTATGTTTGCCTTAGGTTTGTAATGCGTGTACTTCTGCCCGGGACTCCTGGGCTTTAGATCACTGTCTGAGTCATCATAAATGACCTTGATCCCGGTTCTTTCCCGGATCTCTTCAGGTCCGATGGCTCCGGGGCGGAGTATCAGGGGCTGAGCGCCGCTCAGGTCAAGCACGGTTGATTCCAGACCAAGTTGAGTATCTCCGCCATCAAGTACAGGGATACGGTCACCGAAGTCATCTCTCACATGTTTGGAAGAAGTGGGAGACGGTCTTCCGGAAATATTGGCACTGGGCGCTACTAAAGGACCAACCGATCGGATCAAGGCTATTGCAAGGGGATGATCCGGCATTCTTAAGGCAACGGTATCAAGACCTGCGGTTACAAGATCAGGAACTCGATCCGTTTTAGGCAGGATCAGGGTTAGGGGGCCTGGCCAAAATGCTTTTGCGAGTGTATTGGCAATATCGGGAACATTGGAGGCAAGCTCCCTGAGCTGTGTAAGATCTGAAACATGCACGATCAGAGGATTGTCAGAAGGGCGGCCTTTTAGCTCGAAGATCTTTTTTACCGCCTCTTCATTCCAAACACTGGCTCCCAATCCATAAACGGTCTCAGTAGGAAATGCGACTACATTTCCATCCTTAAGTGCTGATATATAGCTTTCAGGAATCAACAGTTTCTACCTCTTTGAGTAAAGAGCTCAGAAATTGAATAGCATCGGAGATGTCATCTATTCCTTTTACGACAAAGGTAACAGATTCTTTCTTTTGAACTAACTGGAAGTCTTTCTTTTTGATGCTTTCGATCCGCTCCAGCAGCTCCTGAAATTTACCACTTTCATAAAAAGTCTTTCCAAGATCTGTACTTTGTTTAGGACAGAGTAACCACATACGGTTAGATCTTATGGTTACTTTCTTAATAAATGAGCGGGAGGCAAATAATTTTACTTTGCTTGCTACGATCAGATTTTCAGCCTCTCTTGGTATGCGCCCGAACCGGTCTTTGAGTTCTTCTTTCCAGTCTTCTATCTCTTTTTCATTCTCTGTTTGCGCCAGCTTTCGGTAGAGGTTCAGTCTCTCCACATTATCAGAAACGTAATCAGAGGGAAGAAGGGCCGAGTGATCGAATTCCACGATCGTTTCCGGATAATCTGCTTCGACCTCAACCGAATCGAAAAGGTCGCTGTATTCATTTTCCTTGAGCTCTCTTACTGCATCATTAAGGATCTTTGTGTAAAGATCAAAGCCAATATCATTGATGAAACCACTCTGTTCTGCTCCCAGAATGTCACCGGCTCCACGAATATCCAGATCACGCATCGCAATGTTAAACCCGGAACCGAGATCGGAAAATTCTTCAAGTGCCATAAGCCTTTTTCGGGCTTCAGTTGTTAATGTTTCTATGGGTCGGGTTATCAGATAACAAAAAGCCTTTCTGTTCGAGCGGCCGACTCTTCCGCGAAGCTGGTGAAGCTCTGCCAGCCCGAAATGATCCGCATTGTTGATGATAATGGTGTTGGCATTCGCGATATCAATACCATTCTCAACGATATTAGTGGAAACCAGAACATCAAATTTACCCTGATAGAAATCAGCGATGATCTTTTCGAGTTGTGATGGGGTCATCTGACCATGACCATAGCGGACCCTGATATCAGGCACCAGTCTCCGGATCATCTCTGCTGTCTCTTCAATATTTTTGACCCGGTTGTGAATAAAGAAACATTGTCCTCCGCGAGAGATCTCCTGTAAGATCGCATCTCTGATCAGCTCTTCATCAAAGCTGTGTATTTCGGTATAGACGGGCTGCCGGTTAGGCGGAGGGGTATTGATAATACTTAGGTCTCTTGCGCCCATCAGAGAGAACTGAAGCGTTCTGGGGATAGGAGTGGCCGTGAGAGTAAGTACATCAACGGAAGCCCGGAATGATTTAAGCGTTTCCTTTGCGGAAACTCCGAAACGCTGCTCCTCATCTACGATGATCAATCCCAGATCTTTGAATTTAACATCTTTAGAAAGCAGTCGGTGTGTGCCGATCACCATGTCCACTTCGCCTTCTTTAAGATCTTCCAGTACCTTCTTTTGTTCTTTCTTAGTTCTGAAGCGTGATAGGGACTCTATTCTTACCGGAAACTGCTCCATTCTCTTTCGGAACGTATTTGTATGCTGTTCCGCAAGAATCGTGGTAGGTACAAGCAATGCAACCTGTTTATGATCCATTACCGCTTTGAACGCTGCTCTGACCGCTACTTCTGTCTTTCCAAATCCGACATCCCCGCATACCAGCCGATCCATCGGATGATCATCAACCATGTCCTTTTTAACCGAACGAATAGCTTCGATCTGATCTGGGGTTTCCTCATACTGGAAATTAGCCTCCAATTCCACCTGCCACTCATTGTCTTCACTGAAGGCATAAGCGGTTTGAGCTTTTCGTTTGGCATAAAGTGCGATCAGTTCTTTTGCAATGTCTTTTACCTTCTTCCGGGTCTGGGCTTTCTTCCTGGCCCATTCTCCTGACCCAAGCTTCGTGATCCGGGGAGCAGTTCCTTCTTTGCCTGAATATTTCTGTAGTTTGTGCAGGCTGGACACATTAACATACAAGGTAGAATCCTCTTTATACCTGAGAACTACTACTTCCTGCACGTTTTCTTTTACTTTAATCCTTTTGAAACCGGCAAATTTTCCTATCCCGTAATCCACGTGCACGACATAATCCCCGGTATTAAGGTCTTTTAGTTCCTTAAAAGAAATTCCACCATGGTACCTTCTTTTCCGTGATTTCGGACGATGATAGCGGTTAAATATCTGATGATCCGTATAAACTGCTGCTTTTATATCTTCATGAATAAACCCTTCATGTATAGATTCAACGATCAGCCGGTAACGAAAATCGGTAGAAGCCTCACCCAGCAACTCTTCAAAACGTTGTTCCTGGCCGGCATTATCACAGCAGATATAGGTAACCAGTCCTCTGGCCGAGTTCTCGGTAATATTCTCTCTGAGCAGTTTGAAATTACCATGGAAATCAGGCTGGGGTTTGCAGTTCACTTCCAGTGTTTCAGCCTGATCTGATAAGTTATCTTTTCCAAGCGAAGCGGTAATAAGGTGATGGTCAAAGAATTCCAGTGACTGCTTAAGCTCCTCTTTGGATACAAACCATTCAGATGGCTCAGGAATATGTTTATCACTATGTGATTCATAGGCTTCAGAACATCGCCTAAAAAGGTCATCAGCTGACTTTAACAGAACTGAAGGAGCATCTGAAAGGATCAGGTCACCCTCACTGAAATAGGTTAACAGGTTTACCTTGTCGGAATCTGGAAGATTTGTCAGATCCGGAATGATCCGGGTCTCATTTAAGAATGCTACGGATCGCTGTGAATCAGCATCAAACTCTCTGATTGATTCTACTTCATCTCCAAAAAATTCAAGTCGTACGGGATATTGTCCGGCGTAAGGATAAATATCTAAGATGCCGCCCCGCATAGCAAACTCTCCGGGTTCATCCACAAACCGAACCGGTTGGTACCCCTGGTCCACCAGTGAGGATTTGATGTCATCCGGGTCATATTCCTCGCCGGTACGGATAACGATGCTGACCTCATCAATGACTGAGGCAGTTGCAATCTTCTCAAAGATCGCTTCTACAGACGTAACAACGATTTTTTTGTCGTTCTGATGAATTTCATTCAGTGCTTCGGAGCGCTGTACAAGAGCAGCGGTATCTGTGATCTGTTGCTGGTCATAGGGTTTATGATGGGTTGAGGGGAAGTAAATGACCTTGGCTTCCGGAATAATCACATTCAGGTCTGAACGTATGAACATTGCCCGTTCATCAGAATCAGTGAGTACTAAAATAGTCTTAAAGTTATCCTGCAGCGGGGCAAGCAAAAAACTGCTAAAGGCCCCAATAGCTTTTTTTAGTTTGAATTTGCCCTTTTCTGAAGCTTTAGAAGCAAGTTCTTTAAAGAAAGAATGGGACTGAAGGTGCTCGTTTATGAGCTTTAAACTCATGGATAAATATTGAATCGAAGTTTTAGTTCTGGCTTGGAGAGATTATTCAACTCCTCGCATGGTATACCGGTCAAGCACTACACTGATCAGTATCATTGCAATAGATAAACCAAGAAAGCGACCGTAAAGGTCCTTGTAATCTGTGTAGATTAGCTCTTGTATCTCAGATCTTTCTAAGGTGTCTATCTCATCATATATATCGCTTAATTCTTCACTATCTGTCGCCCTGAAGTATTTTCCTCCTGTAAGTGCAGCAACCCGGGAAAGCATCTCTTCATCAATGTTTACCTGAATATTCTGGTAGCGTCTTCCGAAGATAGGGTCCTGTACCGGATAGGGGGCTGTTCCCCGTGTGCCGGCCCCGATCGTATAGATCTTTATACCGTAAGTTACAGCCAGGTCAGCAGCGGTTACCGGGTCTATTTCTCCGGCATTATTCTGACCGTCCGTTAACAGGATGATGACTTTTGATTCTGCTTCGCTTTCCTTCAGTCGGTTGATCGCAGTGGCAATTCCCATTCCAATGGCAGTACCATCTTCAATGACTCCCATTTCTATGTCGTTCAATAACTGTTTTAGTAAACGATAATCGAGAGTAGGAGGGCAAACGGTAAAGCTTTTCATGGCAAATGTTACCAGACCGATCCTGTCAGAGATCCTTTTATCGACAAAGTTCTTGGCTACTTCTCTGGACGCTTCAAAGCGATTGGGCTTTAGATCTTCAGCACGCATGGAGGTAGACATATCCAGTACCATCACAATGTCTATTCCCTCAGCATTACGTTCTACCGTGGTAAGTCGTTCGCGCGGTCGCGCTAATGCGACAATTAGTAATATCAATCCTGCCCAAAGACTTATAGCTTTTATCCAATGAAGATATGAGCTCCAGTTACCGCTGATCTCCTGCAGCGGACTCACTGTTGAAAAGGTAAGGGAAGTCTGTTTGCCATTAAAAATCCGCCACAGGTACAGGCCGATCAATACCGGCAGAAGCAGTAAAGCCCAGAACCATTCAGGATTAGCCCATTCCATCGGAACCCTCCGTGGCCTGATTTAAACCGTATCTGTTATTGTATTCCGTTCTCAATTGTTTGATGCGAATTTGATCCGCAGATTTAGCTTTATCCAGAAACTGTAGTGCCTTATTAAAAACTTTAAGTGCGTCTTCCCGGTCCGGAAAGTACTTTGCAAACTTTACGAGATCTGCTTCCATTACCACAGAACGGGTTAGTTCAGTCATTTCCTGATCGATACCATAAACGTCCAAGTACCTCATTAATTCTCTGGAAGTGGATTCCAGTGCCGGTATCTTATAAAGGTCTTCAAAATAACGTCGTATGGCATCACTGATACCAGAATAGTAGGCCTTGAATGAATCAGGCTCACTAAAATTGAATTGTGACCTATAATGATGCAGATCTTTTTCCAGCCGTTCCAATGGATTCTCGAAAGGAGGAATCTCAATTGTCGGTTGTTTTTCAGTAGCGGGATCTGTTTCTCTGTTTCTCCAGAAGTACCAGAATATCCCCCCGGCAAGGAGTGCGCCCAGAAGCCAGGGCCACCAGATCCTGGGAAATGTGAACAATGGTTTCAGGGCTTGTAAAGCGGTTTCCTCATTTATAACAGTACGATAGGGGATATTAACGGGATCTGATAATAAGATCGTAGTGTCATTTTCAGATATCAGCAATACTTCCAATGGCGGAATAGCAAGGTCGTTAGTTCCGAAATTCTGCAGAGAATAACTAAGACTGTCTTTAAATGTGGATAATTTGAATTGCTGCTTTTCACGGATCTCCAGATAAGGAGGGAAAGACAAAGTATCAGGAAATATGATCTCCATGTATTCCTTGTCGGCCTGTAAAACCAGTGAGTAGTAGATCAGATCGCCTACTTCAACTGAGTCTTGTGCTGCATAAGTGGTTAAAGTCTGGGATTGTGCACTGCATACAGCCAGGAGTGCCAGAATCAGACCCGAATAAATACTTCTAAACCGTCTCAATGATGATCAATTTCTCTGTTCAAATTTCAGACCCTGAAAATAGGACAATGTTTTGTAAATATTCTAATAAAGTACCGTATAAGATATTTATGAAAGTAAAAACAGATTTCTTATTATTTCAGGATAATCATCTATAGCAGCTTAATCTAAATTTTTTTTCGATGGCGCGGGTCCTACTACTACTACTGAGCTTAGGCTTTTTATTGAGTTCGTGTGTGCTTTTTAATAAAAAAGTACCGGAGTACAAGATCACCATGGAAAATATGGTGGAGATCAAGGAGTCCAGAGACCTGGACTCTTACGGATTTAATAAATATCGGTATCAGGTCAGAGAGGGAAAAGTAAAGCGAAATGAGAGTTTGTATCTCATTCTGAGAGATATGGATATTAGTCCTCAGACCATTTATGATATTAACCGGCAGTCAGATGATTTATTCCAGAGTAATCGTGTGAAGCCGGGGCAGAAATACTTCGCTTATATCGATAGGAATACAGATAAGCCAGTCAGACTGGTTCTCCACAAAGATGCATTGGAATATGTTGTATTTGATTGGGAAGACGATATCAATGTGTCTGTTGGCCGAAAAGAGATCACAACCGAGATCGTTACTACGGAGGGTGTGATCAGTTCTTCGCTTTACGAATCATTACTGGAAAATGATAATGACTTACTGCTGGGTAATAGTCTGTCAGAGATTTTTGCATGGCAGGTTGATTTCTTTCGTTTATATCCCGGGGATAATTTTAAAGTGATCTACGAAAAGCAATATATCGATGGTCGGTATTACGGCTTAGGAAAAGTTCTGGCTGCTGAATTCGAACATAAAGGCGAAGTTTTTGATGCCTTCTATTACGAGGATGAAGAAAGGGCGGGGTACTTTGACAGCGAAGGTAACGGAGTTCAAAAGGCACTGATGAAGGCGCCTTTTAAATTTTCTCAGCGGATCAGTTCTGGATTTACGCACAACCGGTTTCATCCAGTGCTTAAAAGATCGATGCCGCATTACGGCGTTGATTATGCTGCACCTTTGGGGACCCCGGTACTTGCCGTGGGAGACGGGGAGATCGTTGAATCCCGTTATCGGGGTGCAAACGGTAATATTGTAAAGATCCGTCATAATGCTACCTACACTACTGCGTACCTGCACCTGAATGGTTTTGCAAAAGGAATAAAAGAAGGGGTCAGAGTTAAACAGGGGCAGGTGATCGGTTATGTCGGTAAGTCTGGCAGGGTTACCGGAGTACATCTGGATTACAGAATTTATAAGAACGGAAGTCCTGTAAATCCTCTGACCGTTAAATTACCTCCTTCCAAATCAATCGCCGATAGCAACATGGAAGAATTTAACCGGATCGTACAACTGAGAAAGTCGGAATTGAATACTCCTAAAGCAGTCGATCAGGTTGTGATGACCAGAGCAGCGGCTCAGTAGCGATTCATTCTTCTTTTGAAAAAAGTCATAAGCGGACGCACATAAGATTCATTCGTGGTTACCTCTATCGCGTCGATCTTTAGCTTCATAAGCTTTTCATTTCGCTCTTCTTTAAGCATTCTTCGCTGCCTGGCGTAAGCCGCACGTACTTTTTTGCTGGAAGTATTTACCATTTTGATATTTCCGCTCTCAGGATCTTTAAATGGAATAATTCCGAGGTCGGGTAATTCATCTTCCAGGGGATCATTTACTACCAGACTGACCAGGTCATGTTTCTGATTAGTGATGCGAAGCTGTTTTTCATAATCCTGATCCTGAAAATCTGATGCCAGAACCACGATCGCCTGCCGGTTCAGTAACCGGTTTATATAAGACAATGCATCCGCTATGTTGGTCCCTTTTCCTTCCGGTTCGGTGGTATAGAGTTCTCTGATCAGGCGGAGAACATGAGTACGTCCTTTTTTGGGAGGAACTACTTTTTCAACCCGGTCACTAAATAAAAGCAGACCTACTTTATCACTGTTCTTGATTGCACTGAATGCGAGTACCGCGCAGATCTCTATGGCAAGGTCCATTTTACTCTGATCCTGGCTTCCAAAAGTCCCGCTTCGGGAGATGTCTACACAAAGCATAAGGGTTTGTTCACGTTCTTCCTCGAAGACTTTAATAAAAGGTTCACCTGTTCGTGCGGTCACATTCCAGTCGATCTGACGAATGTCATCACCGTAGGTATAGGCTCTGACCTCAGAGAATTCCATTCCGCGGCCTTTAAATGCAGACTGGTATTCCCCCCCAAACAAGGTATTTACGATACCTTTGGTCTGAATTTCCAGCTTTCTGATCTTTTTGAGTATTTCTTTTGAAATCATAATGAAAATCTGTGGGTAGGAATATAATAAATTAAGCTTTTCTAAAAGGTTTCATTTATGGAACGGGGAAAGTAAGTTTAGCTATGGTTGAAACAGCAAAAGTGATCGTTCTCCGATCTATTGATTATCAGGATTCAAGTAAGATTGTGACCGTTTTGTCGGATACACACGGCAAGATGGCTTTGATCGCAAAAGGGGCTAAAAGACCTAAAAATAAACTTGCAGGTGTCATTGAACCCGGCGCGATACTTGAGGCCGTGTACTATTATAAGGCTAACCGGGGTGTGCAAACCCTGAGTGAAGCCAGTACAATTTACCGGTCCATGAACTTCAGAATGGATATCGAAAAAGCTTCGATCCTGTATTCCACGCTGGAACTGATAAATCAGCTGGTGCATGAAAATGAAGTCAATCAGCCAATCTTTGATTTTTCTGAACAATTTATTCCCTGGCTTGGGGATCTGGATGAAACAAAAGCAGCCATTTTTCCTTATGTACAGATACGTCTTGCCGAACTTACAGGTGTAGGGCTAAGGGTGCTGGCTGATAAAGACGAAGCCCATTATCTCAATATCAGTAACGGATCGGTGGATGATCAACCTTTAGAAGAGTTATCATACAAGCTTAGACCAAATCAGGCCGCGTTTCTGGTCCATTCCATTGAATCGAAAAACAGCAAAATATTTAATATGCCTTTTGATAATGGCGAACTAAAGCAGTTAATTCATCATTTAGATGTATACTTTAAGTATCATGTGGAAGGATTTAAAGATCGCCGCTCCGATGCAATTTTTGAACAAATGATCCAGTAGGTGTAAATATGAAGAGAAGAGACCTCATTCTTACGGCAGTTTTGCTGGTGCTGATTGGTGTAACTATGGGTACGCTGTTCGCCCTTTATACCGTAAACGAGGAGCTTGCTCCACTTGCGGAAGTGAGAACCACGGAAGTAAGAAAAGGAACGGAGCCATTTATTACCGACGAGCAGCTTGAAAGAGCAGATGCACGCTTTATCTTCAAAAAAGTAGCTGAATCTGTAACGCCTACCGTAGTATACATAGAAGCTATAGTGCCACTGGAAACCAGCATTCCCGAAGATGAAAACCATGATCTTGAAGATGACAGCTTCTGGGACCGTATCATACCCCGTAGAGCCCGCACGGTGGGATCCGGGGTGATCATAACCGACGACGGATATATCCTTACCAATTACCATGTGGTGGAAGGAGCGGTTAAAAAAGGTCTGAAGGTCGTTCTGAATGATAAAAGGGAATTCTCGGCTAAGCTGGTGGGTGTGGATCCAAGCACCGACCTGGCAGTCATAAAGATAAAAGCAAAAGACCTGCCCACTTCGATCATAGGAGAATCAGAAACCGTAGACGTTGGAGAGTGGGTTCTTGCAGTAGGCAACCCGTTCCGTTTGAGGTCAACTGTGACGGCCGGAATTGTAAGTGCACTGGGTCGTGATGTACAGATCATAGATGATCGATACCGAATTGAGAGTTTTATACAGACCGACGCAGCAATAAACCAGGGAAACAGCGGTGGAGCATTGGTTAATACTTCCGGTCAGCTGATCGGAATTAATACTGCTATAGCCTCTCAGACCGGTACATACCAGGGATACGGTTTTGCCGTGCCGATCGACCTTGCGATTAAAGTGGCTGAAGATCTGATTGAGTTTGGTCGTGTACAGCGTGCGTTGCTTGGTGTAAGTATTGCCAGTGTCGATTACAGCAGGGCCATGGAGAAAGGAATGAATGAGGTGATGGGTGTGGAGATCATCGGGGTTGAACGAGGAAATGCAGCAGATAATGCAGGTATCGAGGTGGGCGATGTGGTACTCGAAGTTAATGGCTATCCCGTGAATGAATCCAATGAGCTGCAACAAAGGGTCGCTGTTCTCAGGCCGGGTGAAGTTGCAGATCTGACCTTATGGCGGGATGGAAAACGATTTTCAAAGGAAGTATCACTTCAGATGCTGGAGTCCGAACCGATTGCTGAGATCCGGATAGATGATGAGCCCATGGAAGTTGAGGAAATACCTGAGGGATCCGAATCATTCGAAAGCTTCAGAGAATTCGATGCAGGTTTCCGCGCTAGTATTGCCGCAGATAAAAGAGTTATTGTTTCACATGTCTATAAATACTCAGAGGCCTGGAACAGAGGTTTGAGAGAGAATCAGGTGATCCTAAAAATCAATGATAAAAAGGTTGAAGATCTGAATTCTTTAGAGGAACTTATGGCCGCTAATTTTAAAGACAATGGCTCCGTAACCCTGGAGATACTCAACGAAGAGAATGCTAAGGGTTATATTCAGCTGAAACAATAATATCCCTGATGAAAATCATTTATTACAGCCTGTTCCTGTTACTAATCATCTTCGTTCAGGCCTGTTCACCCACACAACAAACTACTCAGTCTGTCCAGGAATCGGATAGTACTTCGAATAATTTTCCTTCTTGGTATAATAGTAATGGTGTCAATGCAGATAGTCTCAGTTTTATGGCGGCTGCCACCACCATCTCCGGTGATTCTTTAAATGCTTCACTTACGGCCGAAAAAGAAGCGCGAATGTTACTTGAAAAATTCATTGGTGACAAAGTTGAAAACATCCGAATGGAGCTTATACTGGAAGGGGATAGGTCCATGGAAGAAGAGTCTTTTATTTTCGCACTGAGAAATGCACATCAGAGGATAGAAGAATTATCAGTACTGGATCAGGTTGCGGTCCGTAAAGAAGAAGAAGGATACCGCGGATTTGCTATGGCGGTTATCGACAGAAACAGGATCGTAACAATACTGGACGAGTCCCTGAATGAATTCAGCGGACAATTAAACAAAATTAAAGAAGCGGCCGGTTTCTCAGAAATAGCCATACTCTAAATTTACATTTTTTAGAAGGCTAAGGCTTTAAATAGTCTCTTGAATTATAGTTCTTAGGGCACTGTAAACTATAATTAAGAGGTGCTATGAAAACTATTCGTTACTATCTGGCACTGCTGCTGGTATTAATTGCTATCCAGCCTGGATACTCCCAGGACACACCAGCGCAGGCGCTCACTAATGTTACTCTTCATAACTCCGATGGATCTGTTACTGAATCAGCTACAATTGTGTGGCGTAATGGGGTAATAGAATCGGTCGGCACAAATACTGTAATTCCCTTCGATGCCTTTGTAATAGACGGCGGAGATTCTCTGCATGTTTACCCTGGATTTATCGACGGTCATACTACTATAGGCAGTCCCGATCAGCCTGATAATCTGAGACCATTACCGGAACCTGGTAACCCACCCTATGATCGTGCAGGAGTACAGCCGGAGCGTAGGCCCTCTATTCTGCTAACGGAGGACAAAGATTTTGAAAACTGGATCCACTCAGGCTTTACTACTGCCGGGTTGGGATTGAAAGGATATATGCTACCTGGTCAGCTGGAAGTATTTATGCTTTCAGATAGCTATGAATCAACAGGTTTGTACAGAGAATCCATTGGATTGGTAGGTTCGTTCAGTCCGGCACCCGGAGGATGGAACTCCGGAGCATATCCCTCCACGTTAATGGGGGTTATGGCGAAATTCCGACAGGTAATGTTTGATGCAACCGCGCTGCAGGATCATATTCAATACTATGAGGAAGACGGAAGTATTTCCGCACCTGAAAGAGACAGAGTGCTCGAATCAATGTTTCCACTCGTCAACAATGAAAAACCTTTGTATTTCTATACGGACTCGGAGGATGACATAGAAAGATTGTTTCGCTTACAGGATCAGTTTGGATTTTCTCTGGTACTGATATCAGGTGAAGAAGCCTATAAACTTACAGATGAACTGAAAGAAAGAAACATTTCCGTTCTCGCAAGTCTGGATCTGTCTGAAGCTCCGGAATGGTATACGGAGTCTAAAAAAGAGTCGGACGATGAAGCCGACGAGG
The DNA here is from genome assembly GCF_040811775.1 of Balneola sp. MJW-20. Classification (NCBI taxonomy): domain Bacteria; kingdom Pseudomonadati; phylum Balneolota; class Balneolia; order Balneolales; family Balneolaceae; genus Gracilimonas; species Gracilimonas aurantiaca. The sequence continues at coordinate 794,868 of NZ_JBFNXW010000001.1, read as the reverse complement.
ATGACTCGGAAGAAGAAGAGGGATCAGAGATCTCAGAAGAAGAGCAGAACTATCGTGAGCGTCAGCTGAAAGCCTGGATGGCTGAGGTAAAGAACATTCGTATTCTTATGGATGAAGGTATCAACGTAGGCTTTGCGTCTAACGGAACTTCTATCAAGGATCTCAAAGAGAATGTAAGCGTGTTGCTGGAAGAAGGTGGTCTTAGTATGGAAGAATTATTGCAATATATGACCATTAATACGGCAGAGATACTAGGCATTGAGTCTAACTTCGGATCTGTGAAAAAAGGTATGAACGCCAGTTTCCAGATATACAGTCTGCCTTTCACCGAAGAAAAAGCCGAATTATTGCACACCGTATCCAACGGTACTATTTATAATATTCAATAGGAGATCAAAACATGAAGAAGTTATTTATCATATTATTTTTGATCGCATTTGGCGCTGATCTCCGGGCACAGGAGGCCGGGTCAGTCCTGATCAAAAATGCAACGGTCATCACTGTTACCAACGGTGATCTTGAAAATACGGATGTTCTGGTTGAAGACGGAATTATTCGCGAGATCGGTCAGGACCTTACTGCCCCGAAGGGTGTTATGACCATAGATGCCACCGGTAAGTTTCTTATGCCGGGTATCATCGACGCGCACTCTCACCTCAATACGGTTGATACAAATGAAGGAAGAAACCCGGTTACTGCGGAAGTGACCATGGAAGAATCGGTAGACCCTTATGATGTGGCTATCTATCGTGCTTTGGCCGGTGGCGTAACCAGTATCCATCTGATGCACGGCTCTGCGAATGTGATCGGTGGTCAGGGGGAAACTCTGAAGCTTCGATATGGAAGCGATCAGGACGGTCTGCGTTTTCAGGACGCTCCGCGCACCATCAAGTTTGCGCTGGGTGAGAACCCTACCCGTGTACACGGCCAGGGTAATGGGGTCCAGCCCAGGACACGTATGGGTGTTGAACAGGTGATAAGGGATCACTTTGATGAGGCACTGGATTATAAACGAAATCGTGAAGAATATCTGGAAGCCAAGGCAAGATATGATCGCCGCCGAAGGGGAACGCCTCCGGTACCCGTAGCTGAAAACCTGCGATATGAGGTGTTGCTCGATATTATAGAAGGAGAGATCCTGGTACATTGTCATTCCTATCGTTCGGATGAGATCCTGATGCTAATGAGGGTCTTCAACGACTACGGGATCAAGAATTATACCTTCCAGCATGCGAATGAAGCATTTAAAGTAGCGCCCGAGCTGGCTAAGAATGGAGCTCATGCCTCAGTCTTCTCTGATTGGTGGGCCTATAAATTTGAGGTTTATTACTCTACGGCATTTAACGCTTCGATACTGAATGCTAACGGAGTGGTTGCATCCATTAATTCAGATTCCAACGAACTGATCCGTCATCTGAACCACGAGGCTGCTAAAACAGTGCGATATGGAATGACCTCTGAGAATGATGCTATAAAAATGATCACATTAAATCCGGCCAAACAGCTGGGGATAGATGATAAAGTGGGAAGTATTGAAGAAGGTAAACAGGGGGATCTTTCACTCTGGAGTGGTCATCCGCTTTCCATCTACAGTATCAATGAAATGACCTTTGTTGATGGTACGAAATACTTTGATCGCGAAACGGATGCAGATGACCAGCGTATTGAGGTAAGTGTGGATGCTGATTACGACAGTGCACAGAATTTTGAAAAGATCATCAGCGGGCGCCAGGAGCAATCCTGCATGGAAGATGCGTTTTACCTGCTGGAAGAATCAACACTACAAGAATAAGGAGACAAAGATGAAGAAATTACTATTCAACATATGGGTCTGTATAGTAGTGTTGGGTGTTCAGTCTGCCACTGCTCAGATCACAGATAAACCTGGATTTGGAAAATACGCCATTACCGGAGGTACTATTCATACCGTAACCAACGGTACCATAGAAGACGGAGTACTGCTGATAGATGGTGAAAAGATCACCTTTGTGGGTGAAAATGCACGTATAAGCTCTGATTATGAAAGGATCGATGCCTCCGGAAAACATATTTACCCCGGTTTTATAGATTCCAGAACCTCGCTGGGACTGGTCGAGATCAGTGCAGTACCGGTGACAGTAGATAATCAGGAAATAGGGCAGCTAAATCCAAATATGCTGGCTTTTACTGCATTCAATCCTCACAGTGCGGCCGTGCCCGTCACGAGAGTAAGCGGCGTTACTACCGTAATATCAGCACCTTCTTCCGGGATCATTTCCGGTAAAGCTGCACTCATGGATCTCTGGGGATATTCTCCGGATTCCATGGCGGTAAAGAAAAGTGCTGCACTTGTAATGTCTTTGCCATCTGCAAATCGTAGGGGATGGTGGGATAACCGAAGTGATAAGGAGATCAAAGAGGCTTACGAAAGGGAGATCAAAGAAATTAATGAATACCTTGATAAGGCCCGGTTCTACGACCAGATGATGACTGCTTATACCAATGATCCTGGTGGGAAAAAGCGTCCGGATAAAGACCCCCGGATGGAAGCCATGCGCGAAGTTATCAATGGCGGGATTCCGGTGATCATAGGCGTTAACCGCGAACAGGAAATCCTGGATGCCATTGAATGGACCAAAGACCAGGATGATATGCGCTTTATTTTTTATGGAGTAAATGAAGGCTGGAGGGTTGCTGAAGAGATCGCTGAAGCCGGAATTCCATGTCTGGTGAATACACTTTATACCCCTACCAGAGGATACGACAATTATCAGCGTCCTTATCAGAATCCAGGCTTGCTGCATGAAGCAGGAGTAAAAGTAGCCATTGCCACCGGTGAGACTGAAAACGTGCGAAATGCACCTTTCAATGCCGGTTATGCGGCTACTTACGGATTAGGCAAGGAGGAAGCACTTAAAGCTATCACGATCAATGCAGCCGAGATCTTTGGTGTGGAAGACCTGCTGGGTTCACTGGAGGAGGGCAAGCAGGCAAACCTGCTGATATCAGATGGAGATCCTTTTGAGCCCCTTTCCCAGATCGAACAGGTATTCATCAAGGGATATAAGATCCCGATGGACAGCCGGCATATTCAGCTCTATGAAGAGTTTCTGGACCGCGATGCGGTGAATAAATGATCTCAAAAATCTTCAAAACCCGCTTCCTAAGGAAGTGGGTTTTTTTATTTCAAATGGATGGAAATAATCCCGATATTCCGAACCCAAAAAATCATCGAAATCACCTTCTTATCTTATGAAAGATTTTATCCGTATTGCATCAGGTCAGGGTTTCTGGGGAGATCTTCCCAAAGCTCCGATCGATCAGGTTCGTAACGGTCCGATCGACTACCTGGTGATGGATTACCTTGCAGAGGTCACCATGTCGATCATGCAAAAACAGAGAATGAAGAATCCGGACTGGGGCTACGCACGTGATTTTGTAGGGGTGGTAGATGAGATCATGCCGGAGATCATGAATGACGGTATTAGGGTGATCAGTAATGCCGGTGGAGTCAATCCTAACGCTTGCAAGGATGAGATCCTGAAAAAAGCAAAGGAAAAAGGCTTCAGTGGCTTAAAGGTTGCCGTGGTGGATGGCGATGATATACTTTCAGACATTGAAAGACTTATTGCAGATGGACACAAAATGTCCAATATGGATGACGGAAGACCGATCAGTCAGGTTAAGGATGATCTGCTGAGTGCTAACATCTATTTTGGCTGTAAACCGGTGGTCGAAGCACTGGAAAAGGGCGCAAACGTGATCATAACCGGAAGAGTAACCGATACCGGGCTTACACTTGCACCTATGATCCATGAGTTCGGCTGGGACTATGATGATTTTGATAAAATGGCGACCGGGACGGTAGCTGGTCATCTCATAGAATGCGGAGCACAAGTCTCCGGAGGTAATTTTACCGACTGGAAGACCGTGGATAATTTCGCTGAGATCGGCTTTCCGATCATTGAAGCGTACCCCGGTGGGGAATTCTATGTGACCAAACATGAAAATACCGGAGGTCTGGTAAGCGCCATGACCGTTAAAGAACAGCTTCTTTATGAGATCGGTGACCCTAAAGAGTATATCACTCCGGATGTGATCGCAGATTTCACTTCCATTCAGGTAGAGGAGGATGCTCCGAACCGAGTGAGGGTAACGGGTATCAAAGGAACTCCCGATACTCCTACCTATAAAGTATCGGCAAGTTATAACTATGGCTATAAGCTGGCTGCTACTTTGGTTTACTGCTGGCCGGATGCTCTGGAAAAAGCGCAGGCAGGGGCTGATATTTTAGAGAAAAGAGCACAGAACCTTGGACTCGAATTCGATGAGTTCAGAAAAGAATATATTGGTTACAACGGAAATTCGGAGAAACCGGTCACAATAGACGAAGACTCCGGAGATCTGGATGAGATCCAAATGCGGATTTCGCTTTCAGGTAAATCAAGAAATGATCTGAACCGATTCGGTATGGAAGTAGCTCCGCTGATTCTTACAGGTCCAAGCGGAGTTACCGGGTTTGCAGGCGGAAGACCTAAAGCAAGCGAAGTAGTCGCTTACTGGCCGGCGCTTTTAGACAAGAAAGCCGTACGCCCCAGAGTTACGGTCTACGAATCAGAATAAATTTATAAATACTCAATTCAGGAAGAACATACATGAAGATCGCGATAATCGGTGCCGGAATAGCCGGATTGGCAGCCGGAAGGGAACTGGCTAATGCAGGCCACGAAGTGGTAGTATTTGAAAAGAGTAATGGGTTTGGGGGCAGACTGGCAACACGCTATGCAGGCAAAGATCTGGACGTTAAGCTTGACCACGGTATATCTTACCTTGAGGCTTCTACTCCTGCATTTCAGAAATTCCTGGTAGAACTCATGGACCGCGATCTGGTCAAAGAGTGGAGAGGGAAATTTGTATTCCGCGACAGCCATGGAAAAGTAAGTGCTCTGGACAAAAAAGAGGCATTTTATATTGCTCCTGAAGGACTGAATAGCGTCGGTAAATTCCTTTCACGCTACATGGATGTCAGAAGAGGCTCTAAGGTGAGTGGTCTTACTCATATCGGTGAAGATCGCAGAAAGAAGAGAACCTGGATGCTGAATTTTCCAACTTCCGAAACCGAAGGCGTAGATGCAGTAATCATCGGTACCCCTTCAAAGCAAGCATATGCGATCCTCAATACCACTATTGATGAAGTGGAGACCCTGAAACTCGTGCGAGAGATCGATGAGGTGGAGTATCACCCTCAGTTTGCTCTGATCGCAGGCTACGGTGATACAGAATTGCCGGAATGGAATGCGATGCGATGTGAGGATGAAGTGATCAGCTGGATATCCAATGAAACCACCAAAAGAGAAACGGGAGAATCAGCACTGGTAATACATTCTTCTTATGACTTCGCTCGTAAGAATCTGGAAGAAGATCCTCAGAAAGTGCAGGACATGATGCTGGATAAGCTTTCTGAATTACTGGGGGGCTGGGCCGGATTACCCGAATGGAGTCAGCTTCAGCGCTGGAAATATTCCAGAGTGATCAATCCGCTGCCACACGACTTCATGGAAATACAGGGAAATGATTCGCCTTTAGCATTGGTAGGGTCATATATGAACGGAAACGACGTGGAATCTGCTTATCTGTCTGGTATCAAATTAGGAAAGCACTGGGTTAAGAAATACTCAGAATAACTTATAGCCGGAAACTGATTTGGGCGCACTTAAGGAATTAAATAAATATCTGAAAAAGTATAAGGGTGCCACGATTCTTGGCACCTTGTTCCTGACGGGTGCTAACTTTTTCCTCGTTTGGATCCCGGTAATGATCCGCAGAACCATGGATGAAGTGGAAAAACTGGGAAACCAGGATTATCAGGCCGCTGATTCCATACTGAACACACTTTTTAACACCGAAGCAGGGTGGATACTAGCTAAGAATTCAGGAATTCTGGTCGGTATGGTATTGCTTTATGGTATCTTGCTTTTTGCGACCCGCCAAACACTGATAGTTTCTTCAAGAAAGGTCGAATTTGATATCCGTAATGATGTGTTAAAAAAACTCATCAGTCTTCCTCAACGATTCTATGCTAAATATTCTTCTGGTGAGATATACGTCAGAGCCACTGAAGATATAGGTAAGGTCAGAGAATATTATGGTCCTGTGATCATGTACAGTATCAATACCATAACGCGGGCGGGCTTTGTTATCACTATGATGCTGATCGTGAATAAAGAATTGATGCTCTGGGCTTTGATCCCTTTACCCTTTATTTCCCTGTTTGCCTACTGGATCACCGGATTCATACACAGTCAGTCAACCGTCATCCAGGAACAGTACTCGGTCTTAGCAGGAAAAGCCAAAGAAGCTTTTTCCAGTATCAGACTTATTAAAGCATACAATCGCGGAGCTCATGAACAGGAGAAGTTCGAAGCAGAAAGCGAGAATTACCGAAAAAAGAAACTGAAACTGGATCTTATAGAATCTCTGTTTCATCCGGGCCTTAACTTTCTGATCGGTATTTCCCTTATCATTGTGATCTGGAAAGGCGGCTCAATGGTTATCGAGGGTACACTTACCGTGGGTAATATTGCCGAATTCCTTATCTATGTTGCGTATCTGACCTGGCCTGTCGCTGCTCTGGGTTACACGACCAATCGTTTTCAGCGGTCACTCGCCTCGTGGAACCGAATTCAGGAGATCATGAACATTGATCCGGAGATCGAACATGAAGAAGGAAAGCTGGAAAGTGAGATCAATGGCACTATAGAGTTCAGGAATGTATCCTTTAAATATCCAGATACGGATGAATATGTTCTTAATGGTCTGAACATGAAGATCAACAAAGGGGAGAATGTTGCGATCGTGGGCCGCACCGGTTCCGGTAAATCAACTTTGGTGCAGATGATACCGAGACTGTTTGATCCATCTGAAGGGGAGATCCTGCTGGATGGTCATGATCTCAGAGAATGGTCCCTGAAAAACCTCAGACAGGCGATCGGTTTTGTTCCGCAGGAAACCTTTTTATTTTCTGATTCCATAGGAGATAACATTGCCTTTGGGGTGCAGGATGCAACGGAATCCGATATTGAAGATGCAGCAGAAAAAGCGCAGGTAAGGGATAATATTTTGGATTTTGAGAAAAAATTTAAGACAATGTTAGGAGAAAGAGGAATAACCTTGTCGGGAGGACAAAAACAGCGGACAGCGATAGCGCGTGCACTCATAAAAGACCCCAAAATCCTGATATTTGATGACTCGCTGAGTGCGGTGGATACAAAAACGGAAGACGCGATTTTGAGGCATTTGAAAAATGAACTGAAGGGTCGTACAACGATAATGATAAGCCATCGGGTTTCAACCATTAAAGACGCGGACAAAATATATTATCTTGAAGATGGAAAGATCGTGGAATCCGGTACCCATCAGGAACTTATAGACAGAAATGGCCAATACACAGCCATGTACAACAAACAAATACTTGAAGAAGAACTGGCTGAAATTTAAATACCAACATTAGCAACAGGAACACTTGTATGAAAGCAAGCCCTGAAACAATAACGGGAGATAAATCATGATTGTAGTACCATTAGGTGTAGCATCAGCAACCCCAACCGCAGTAAGACACCTGCCCTCAGTAGCTCTTTGGAGAGAAGGCAGCGTATTCCTGTTCGACTGTGGAGAAAATGCCCAGATGAGAATGCTTCAGGCGGGCATGAAACGATCTAAGATCGAAAGCATTTGCATCTCACACTTTGATGTGGATCATTTTTCCGGACTAATAGGACTGCTAACCACTCTGCAGCTTCAGCGTCGGGATAAAACTCTTAAGCTTATTGGACCGGAAGGCATAAAAGAATATGTCGAATGGAACCTGAAGTTCATAGGGATCAATCTGGTCTATGACCTTGAATTCGTTGAGCTGAAAGAAGGCTTCGAAGAAGAAAAGGTCCTGGATGAAGAAGAATATTATATAGAGGCCAGACCTCTTAAACACAGCAGATTTTGTATAGGCTATCGCTTCCAGGAAAAGGATAAACCCGGGAAAGTAGATGCCGAGAAGGCGAAAGTAATGGGAATTTCCAAAGATGAGGAATATAAAGCCCTCAAAGCAGGAAAGGATGTTACTCTGGATGACGGTTCGATTGTGAAAGCAGATGATATTGTTGGGCACCCGCGCCCCGGTGATAGCTTTGCCTATGTGACCGATACGGAATATAGCCCGAATGCAGTAAAGCTGGCTATGAATACCAACATCCTCTACCATGAGGCTACATTCAGTAAAACTCTTACTGATAAAGCCCTGGAAACCGGTCATTCTACAACTTCAGACGCAGCTCGTGTGGCAACGGAAGCGCAGACCAAACTACTGGTACTGGGTCACTTCTCAGCCCGTTACACCAACGCCTATACCTTGCTGAAGGAAGCCAGAGATGAATTCTATCCAACCTGGCTGGCAAACGAACTTAAACCTATTTTCACTGATCCTACTCATGAACGCGGGATCATCACCCCAAAGGTGGAACTCAACGAAGTTTCTGACAACAAAGGCGGAGGTAAATACCGAGGCAAGCGCAGAGACGACCGAGGCGGAGGAGGTGGCAAACACTTCCGTAAGCGCAGGGGAGACTCCAGAGGGGGCAGTTCTCGTGGAAGAAGATCATCCTCTTCATCTTCTTCAGGTCGAGGGAACCGTTCAGGGGGCAGTGATCGTTATCAAAGTCGCGGCGATAATAAATACCGTAAGACCTATGGTAGTAATCGCTATAATAATAAGTTTGAAAAATCGGATGATAACAAAAGCGATCGTTCTAAATCCAATTACACTCCAAGGAGTTACGACGACGACTTTGACCGATTCTAAACGGTTTAAATTTGACTAAAAAAAATGATGATAAGGCCGTCGACAGAAGACTGATTCGGCGGCTTTATCAATTTATCAGACCTTACAGGTGGTATGTAGCTCTCGCAATTTTGCTGACTTTGTCAGCATCATATCTGGGCACCGTTCGCCCAAAACTGACTCAGCTTGCCGTTGATGAATATATTGCAAATAGCGACTACGAGGGATTAGGGTATATCATCCTGTTGTTAGTTGGAGCGTTGCTTGGCGAGTTTATTCTGCTCATGATCAATACCTACCTGACCCGATGGTTTGGACAGAATACACTTTATTCACTTAGGAACGCGGTATTTGAAAAGATCAAATCACTGCACGTTCAGTTCTTCGATAAAAACCCGATCGGTCGGCTGATCACCCGTACTACTTCCGATATTGAAGCTCTGAGTGAGTTGCTGTCGGATGGAGTCGTGAATATAGTTGGAGACCTTTTCAGGATTATTTTTATCCTGTACTTCATGTTCAGCATGAGCTGGGAACTTAGTATAGTGACCATTGCTGTATTGCCGGTATTATTTTATGCTACTTTCTGGTTTAAAGCAAAGGTCAGAGTGTCCTTTCTCAAGGTCAGGGACCAGATCGCGAGACTAAATTCTTTTGTGCAGGAACACATAAACGGAATGGATGTTGTTCAGCTCTTTAATCGTGAGGAAAAACAGCTGAAGAAATTCAACGACATCAATGCTGAACACCGTAAAGCGCATATTGAGACTATCTTTTATTTTGCCATATTCTGGCCGTTTGTGGAGGTACTCGCCAGCTTTGCAATGGCTCTTATTGTTTGGTACGGTGGTGGACGAGCGCTGATGGGTGGAGTCACCTTCGGGGTGCTGCTCGCTTTTATTCAGTATGCCCGTCAGTTTTTTATGCCGATTCGCGGCCTGTCAGAGAAATTCAACACCCTGCAGTCAGCTCTGGCTTCCTCAGAACGCATATTCGAAGTGCTCGATACCGAGAAGGAAGTAACGGAGACCGGTAATGCAAGAGATCTTGATACCGTACAGGGCAAGATCGAATTCAGGAATGTCTGGTTTAAATACAATGATAATGAGGACTGGGTACTTAAAGATGTTTCCTTTGTAGCCGAACCCGGAGAGGATGTAGCCATTGTAGGAGCAACCGGTGCCGGAAAGACCACGATCATCAACTTATTGTTTCGTTTCTATGAGATCAATAAGGGTACGATACTCCTGGATGATATTGATATCAGGGAACTGTCGTTGCATACACTGAGATCTCACTTTGGGTTGGTACTACAGGATAATGCCCTGTTTTCAGGTACCGTTCTTGATAATATAACCCTAGGTAACAGGGAGATCAGTCCGGAACAGGTAAGAAAAGCAGCTCATAAGGTAGAGGCCCATCGTTTCATTGAAAAACTACCGGGTGAATACCAATATGAGCTGAAAGAGAGAGGGGCATCTCTTTCGATGGGTCAAAGACAGCTTATATGTTTTGTCAGGGCACTGGTTTATGATCCTGAGATATTAATACTGGATGAGGCTACTTCCAGTGTTGATTCCGAAACAGAGGCACTGGTCAACGAAGCCAGCGAATTAATGATGAGAGGCCGAACTTCTATTGTCATCGCTCACCGACTGTCAACCATCCAGCATGCCGACAGGATACTGGTGATGCATAAAGGGGAGATACGAGAGTCTGGCAGCCACCGTGAGCTCATACTCAGAGAGGAAGGCTTATATAAACGCCTGTACGAGTTACAGTATAAGGATCAGCTGGTCACCACTTCTTAGATCTTTCGGTAAATCAGACAAACGTAACTCCATAGACCTCCGTAGGCCTTGCGTAGAACTTTTGTTTCGATTTTGAATCCGGTTTCCGGAATATCCTTATCAAAATATTCCGGTATAAATGAGACATGATTCAATTTCATCCAATTTCTGAATGAATTAAAAGGAGTATCATAAAAATCTACGATCATCAGCACTCCATTTCGCTTCAGTTCAGAATGAATTTTTTTAGTAACTCTTTTATGATCAGACATCATGGTAAGGGAATAGGAGGCCGTGATCATATCGAATCCTTCTTTCTTGAATTGCTGATCTATGTAGTCTGACCTGATGAGGTCGATAGGGTACTTCTGCAGTTTTTTGTGAGCCTTTTTGATCATATGACCCGATAATTCAATACCGGTGATCTTCGATTCACTAAATTTTCGATAGAGCTGTTTGAGCTGATAACCGGTACCACTGCCGATGTCGAGTATCCGGTGTGGTTCAAAGTCAGGTAGCGATCTATCGAGAAGTGATTTCCTGCCAAATAAAAAAGACCAGCGGCTATAATCGTAAATATGAGAATGAAATTTATAATATTTAGACTGATCCCCTAATATCATATCACCTCACAAAGGAAGGTTCCGGCATACGTATTCACACGGTCACCCAGACTATGAGCCGGGTCATTATATGTCAGAATACTGCATCTCTTTTGCACAAACTCAGGAATAAACCCCGGATCTTTTTCGACTGAACGCAACAGGATCCTGGTCCCTGGATCAGAAGCATTAAGAATGGCTTTCCAGCTATTCTGGTATTCGACCGAGTCGTGATCAAACCAGTCCAGGTGATCAAGTAATATAAAATGCGAATACGTTCTGTTGTACTTTTCAAGCATTTCAGTGAGTGCCATATTCTCTGACCGGATCTTTGATACACTTGCCTTTAAGACCGGCATATTTTTTGATTTCAGATGAGCAGGAAGATTTCGATCTGTATATCTGCCGGTAAGATACAGGCCCCAGTAGGGATTGAGCGAAGGATCCAGATCTACGAAGATCTCATGTAATAATCTTTGCATAAATTGCTGAAGGTCACTCGTCCTTGAGGACTGATTGATCGGTATACCAAGCATACTGAGTACAAGATTTGTTCTCCAAATACCGCTTAATTTATTTGAGAACACCCTTTTTTCGATCTTCTCATAGTGAGTTTCTCTGTCCTGATGATCCATCGGATCTAGAACCATTTGAAGCAGTTCATCTCTGACACCGATCATCTCAAGAAAACGATTTAGCAGCATCGCGAAAACACCACAGGTTCCAAAATGATAAAAACCGATTCCGTCCGGATCGAAGTGGTGTATATTCCGGTCCCAGAATTTACGGCTGAAATCATTTAAGTCAGGGCGGATTTTACAATACACCGTAACGTGATCCTCCGACCTTCCCGTTTTGAAGAAAGCCGGGTAATGGTCTGGTTCAGATGACCGTATCAGACTCAATTTCAGATCCAGCAGAGCTTTTTGATGTGGATTGATATCTGTTGTATGGATCAGTTCAGGCTCGTCAAGAAGATAGGATAGGGTATTACATCCGCCTCCGGTTATCATGCAGACCGACGAATTCTTGTCCAGCTGAAGCAAAGAGCGGTCTACCTGCTGATCTTCCCAGCTGATATTGTACACCAGGAAATTGTTCTGAAGAAAGCTGAATAAACTCATTTCAGGCACAGGTATTTAAAAATGTCATCAAATTCATGCTATAACAGGACTTAATCGCCATATTTTATCTTCATATTTCGTACTTTACGGTATCAAACGGAGGATAATTATGGCTACTCAAAAGAACGAATCAAAAATCAAAAGAGAACTGGAAGATACTATTTATACAGCTTCCGGTGTACTGGAAGAGAAAGCAGTACAAACGTATGATGCCATGCTGGACAAACTCAAGTACGAAAGAGACCGGCTGGAACGAGAGATCAAGCACGAGTATCGTAATGCAAGACGGTATGTACGAGCAAATCCTGAGCAAGGTCTCGGAATTGCTTTTGTTGCCGGTTTGTTTCTCGGAGCACTGATCACAAAAAGATAATTTTAAATTCACAATATCAGACCTACGAATGGCGGTAAACACAGATCAGTTGAATGAGATCTCAGAGCGGTTGGATACGCTCAGGAGGTATCTTTGACTACGACAAAAGAAAAGTAAAGATCATAGAACTTACTGAGCAGACCCAGGACCCTAATTTCTGGGATGATCCATCCAAAGCTCAGAATATCATGAAGAAGCTGGATCAGGAAAAAGGTCTGGTCGAAGGATGGGACAAACTCAACGAGCTGCGTGAAAGCATAAATGTTTTCCTCGAATTCAAAGAAATGGGGGAAGATGTAGACGATGATATTGAATCTGAATTCAATAAGCTGGAAAAAGGTCTGGAAGAACTGGAACTCCGGAATATGCTGAACGGAGAGGATGATCACCGTGACGCGGTGATGACCTTTAACCCGGGAGCCGGAGGAACAGAGAGTCAGGACTGGGCTCAGATGTTATATCGAATGTACACCCGGTGGGCTGAAAAATCCGGACACAAAGTATCTGTTATAGAATATCAGGACGGAGATGTGGCAGGACTCAAAAGTGCCACCATCGAAGTATCGGGCGATAATGCTTACGGCTTTCTGAAAGCAGAAAGCGGGGTGCATCGTCTGGTAAGAGTTTCTCCATTTGACTCAAATGCAAGAAGGCATACTTCATTCTGTTCGGTATTCGTAGCTCCGCTGATTGATGATACCATAGAAATAAACGTGAATGACAGCGATGTAGAGTTGCAGCGATTTCACTCCAGTGGTGCCGGTGGGCAGAATGTGAATAAAGTAGAAACCGGTGTCCGCCTGATCTGGGAAGGTGAATTATCTGACGGTTCAACTGAAAGAGTAGTAGCTGAATGTCAGCAGGAAAGATCTCAGCTGCAGAATCGTGAAAAAGCGATGGTACTTTTAAAGTCCAAGATCTATGAGCTGGAGAAAGAGATCAAGGAAAGAGAAAAAGCCAAGCTGGAAGGTTCCAAAGGTAAGAACGAATGGGGATCGCAGATCCGTAGCTATGTTCTGGATGACCGCAGAGTAAAAGATCACCGAACCGATTACGAGACCTCCAATACCGATGCGGTTCTGGATGGAGATCTGGATGAATTTATAAAAGAATACCTGCTTTCAACTTCCGGACAACAAAAGAAGTCTGCCTGAATCAATCCGCCATGATCATTGCAGGTATTACCGGAGGAATTGGGAGTGGAAAGACCTCATTCTGCAAAATATGGGAGGATGAGGGGGTAGAAGTCATTTATCTGGATGACTTTGCTAAAGAACTGATGGTAAGCGATCAGGAGCTCATTAAGCAGATTAAAAACACGTTTGGTGATGAGTCCTATTATCCTGATGGCACCCTGAACAGAAAATATCTTGCCGCTGAAGCATTTGAGAAAGGCAGAGTCAGTGAACTCAACGCATTGGTACACCCGGCACTTTGGAAGAAACTGGATCAAATGATCACAGAAAAGAGGGAGCAGGGATTACCGTTATTAGCCATTGAAGCGGCGATCCTCTTAAATAAGGGGCGACCGGATAGAGTAGACAGCGTTATTTTAATAGAATCAGACAGGGATGAGCAGATACAGAGAGTGAAGAAAAGAGACGGAATATCCGAAGAAAAGGAGATCCTCTCCAGGTTAAACAAGCAACCCGATTTCAGCAATCTGCATCATCTTGCAGATCATGTAATCTATAATAACGGAAGCCTGGAAGAGCTTCAGCAAAAGGCATTAAAACTACTGGATCAGCTGACAGAGACAGATTAAGATTTTCTGTAAGATACACATCCTAAACATTATTATATTCTTCGGAAAAGCGCTTCCAATCAAAAACCGGCATCGTGAATAAGAGCAAAAATAATCTGGTAACACTTGAAGAATACATCATTCAGGCACAGAACAGATTTCCCGGGGCAACCGGTGAATTATCCCAGTTACTCAGGGATATCGGACTGGCCGCAAAGATCATTTCAAGAGAAGTCAATAAAGCAGGTATTACAAACATACTGGGATTTGAAGGCTCCACAAATATTCACGGTGAAGCCGTAAAAAAACTGGACATCTTTGCCGATGGGCAGCTGATCTCTGCACTTGAGCGATCCTTAATTACTTGTATGGTCATTTCAGAAGAGAATGACGGGGTAGTTAAACTGGGAGCCAGAAATGGAAAATACATTGTTTATCTGGATCCATTGGATGGTTCCTCCAACATTGATGTGAATGTATCGATCGGATCTATCTTTTCGATCTATATGAGAGAGGCTCGATTCGATCAGACTCTTCGGGATGATGATGCTCTTCAGCCCGGTGTTAAGCAGGTTGCCGCGGGATACGTATTGTATGGTTCCAGTACCACCTTATGTTATACTACCGGTCTGGGAGTAAGTATGTTTACATTGGATCCCAGTATTGGTGAATTTATTCTTAGTGACCGCCAGATCAAACTTCCGGAGCACGGCAGTATCTACAGTATAAACGAAGGAAGCTATAATTCCTGGCCGCTGGGATTAAAGAAATACATTAAATATTGCCAGGAAGAGGATGCCGAAACCAACCGACCCTATTCGGCCAGATATATCGGTTCTATGGTGGCAGACATTCACAGGACACTGATAAAAGGCGGAATATTCATCTATCCGCACAGTAAACGGTACCCCAGTGGTAAACTACGGCTGATGTACGAATGTAACCCGCTTAGTTTCATTATTGAACAGGCCGGAGGCATGGCTACGAATGGTAAAGAAAGGATCATGGAGATACAGCCGGAAGCCATTCATCAGCAGACACCCATCTACATTGGGTCAAAGGAAAATGTTACCACCGTTATGGAATTCCTGGAGGAGTATCAGGAAGCCAGTGTATGATCAGAATCTGATCCTGTATCCTTCCCTGATGTCCCGGTTGATCGTGTAACCACCATTGACCTCAACAACGAATTTTGCTGCTGATCCGGACGGGAGACTTTCCTGAGAATAAGGTCTGGTCTGTGTGTAGATCCGTACGATCGTACTGTCTGCCGCTACATACAAAATATCCAGGGGCAGTGGAGTATTTGCCATCCAGAAACTTCGGGCCTGCTCATCAGGAAAAATGAAGAGCATTCCGGATTCTGTTGGCATCTTTTTGACATCCATCAGACCCTGAGCACGTTCGCTATCATCATCAGCAATAGCAACGTCTATAGTTGAGACCGCATTACCTTCTGTATCTAAAAAGGTTAACTCTCTGCTGTATTCCAATACTCTGGAATCGTCGGACGCCGGAGGTTTATTGGTTGATTCCTGCTCACTACTGCAGGCAATAATGCCCGCAGAAATGATCAGCAATAGTAAGCTTTTAATTAACTGTGAATGTAACTTCATGTGTTGAGTTCGCTGCCTGGAATTTAATGGTATAAGTACCTTCCTGAATATATTTATCTGATCCTTCTCCATCTTCATCAACTTCGAGGTCCCATTCATAAATATTGAAACCCTGATCTCCGCTGGTAGAAAATTCTGAGATCGTTTCTCCATCATTGTTTAAGACCTCGATATTAACAGTCTGGCCATCACCTTCATCTCCAAGGTAATACATAAGCTCAACAGACGGCTCAAATGCCGGGTAATAAGGTGCAAACTGCTGACCCCAGCGGTTAGAAAAGCGGATTTCCTCAGGCTTAATTGCGGTCACAGCCTCATCAGATCGCTCTGCAACTGCATGGAGAGGTTCAAGTTCCATGATCCATATACTTCTGCCGTGGGTACCGATTACAAGGTCCAGCTCTCTTGGGTGTACCACCATATCATACGAAGCAACATTAGGAAGCTGGCTGAGATAATTCCAGTTTTTCCCGTCGTTGAAACTGACGTAGGATCCATGATCCAGCCCCGCATACAGTATGTTCGGATTTACCGGGTCCTGCACGATCACATTGGCTACTTCATTCGGGAGATCGCCCTTAACGGATCTCCATGTTTTACCGTAATCTGTGGTTTTGTATAAGTAAGTACTGAAGTCATCAAAACGGTAACCGTTCAATGAGACATATGCTGTTGCCTTGTCATGAACAGATGCATGAACTTCGCTAACCCAGAGATTTTTCGGAAGGCCCTTGGAGACATTATTCCAGTTTGCGCCGCCATCACGGGTTACCTGTACATTACCGTCGTCTGTGCCTACCCAGATCACACTGAAATCAATGGGAGATTCTGCGATCGTTGTAAGAGTGGAGTAGGGGACATCACCATTAGGCTTATTATTGGTGAGATCAGGACTGATCTCGCTCCAGGTTTCACCCTGATCCATAGAACGAACCAATTTCTGCGAGCCAAAGTAAACGATGTCAGGATTATGATGACTCAGATTGATCGGAGTATTCCAGTTATAACGGTAACGGTCATTTCCTACATCATGCTTTGGAGTGATATATGAACGGTCTCCGGTTGAACGATCCAGACGGCTGTAATTTCCGTACTGAGATCCTACATACACGATATCGGAATTGTCCGGCCTCGGGGCGACATGCATACCATCTCCGCCGCCAATTCGGTCCCATGGACGATATCGGTTCGGAGTGGAAGATGATGACCCTACGAAGGTCCCGTTGTCCTGTAAGCCGCCATATACATTATAAGGCTGATCCATATCAACATTTACGGAATAAAACTGACCTACCGGTTCGCTGTTGTGATGGATGAAGTTTTCTCCGCCATCATGACTTTCATAAGCACCTCCGTCATTACCCAGAATGATATGCTCAGAATCATTCGGATCGATCCATAAAGCCTGGTTGTCGGAATGAACCGGCTGGTTATCTGCGATCACTTTCCAGGTTTTACCTCCGTCGGTTGATTTCATGAAAGGAACACCCAGTATGTAAACCACCTCGGGATCGTTCGGGTCAACTCTGATCTCCCCAAAGTAATATCCATAGGTATTGTAAAGACGGTCAATATCGTAACTGTTGACTTTCTCCCAGGTTGATCCTCCATCCTCAGAGCGATAGATCTCAGCTCCGATCAGGTCTGTGTTGAACATCGCACTATTTGCATCTTCCAGGTATTCCGAAAGTGCTTTTGGATTGTATTTTCCAGACTGTATGTCCTCTTTTACCCGTTCAGCTGTATATTTCTGAGGAAAGCGATTTTGTCGCAGGAAGCGGTTCAATTGCCGGTTATCGAGTGAAAGAAAGTCATCTTTGCTCATTTCCAGAAATGATGCTGAGCTCAATTCCTCATCATCAACTTCAACCTCTTCACGTGTCTGATACTGATTATCAAGCAAGGCATAGACAATTTCCGGATTTGATCGGCTTACATCCAGACCGATGCGACCTACAAATTCACCCTGCGGGAAACCCTCTACTGCTTTTTGCCAGGTCTCACCACCATCAGTAGATTTCCAGATAGCACTGCCTTCACCACCTTCTACGAAATTCCATGCTTTACGATTTCTTTCCCAGGTAGCTGCCCACAAAATATCCGGATTGTCAGGATGGATCACCAGATCGATAACTCCGGTATTGTCATTTAGGAAGAGTGATTTGGTCCAGGTTTCGCCTCCATCGGTTGTCTTGTAGACACCACGGTCTTTGTTGGTGGAGTAAAGAGCACCCATGCTGGCTACCCAAACAGTATTGGCGTCATCAGGATGAACGAGGATCCTGCCAATATGCTGTGAGCCACGCAAGCCTTTAAAATCCCAGGTCATACCACCATCTGTACTTTTGTACACACCAGCTCCGGCATAGCTGGACCGGCTGCTGTTATTTTCTCCGGTACCAACCCATAGTATATCGGGATCGGAGGGAGCTAAGGCAAGATCACCGATGCCAAGCACACCGACATGGTCAAAGACGGGTGTCATGGTATTCCCGCTGTTGGTGGTTTTCCATACACCACCGGATGCGTAGCCTGTATAAAATATTCTTGGATTTTCAGGATGAACGGCAAAATCACTTACACGACCGCTCATTACGACCGGGCCAATATTACGGAGGGGATAGTTCTTAAAGAGCGAAGTTGCTCTCATTTCCTGTCTCTTTTCAATAGCTGCATTTAAATCGCTGGCCGAAGTTGGTTTTACATTCTGGGCAAAGGAATAAGAGCTTAATATTCCGCTGATCAATATGAGTAGTATACTTTTTCGCATGTCCGTGATCTGTGATTTATTTGATAGGCTCTGATTATATAAAAAGGATCATAAACATATCGAAAAAAAATATTACCACCCTTTGGATCTATGTACTTCAGATTCATTGAATTTGACGTGAAATAAGCCTACCTTTAGATCTGTAGTGAGCGTCGGAAGGCACTCGCTTTTTTTTGTTCCTAATTCAGGTATAAATATTAGTGGATATCAAAGATAAAATTTCAGAATTGGTTGCTCCTCTTGCAGAGGAAAAAGGCATGTTCCTGGTTGATATAGATATCAAGTCCGGTAACAAGATGACCGAGGTATGGATATATCTGGATGCCGAAGACCGAGGGGTCAACCTGGATGAATGTGCCGATGTAAGTCGTGAATTGGGCTTTCTATTGGACGCACATGAAACAATGACCAATAAGTATCGATTGAATGTTTCTTCCCCGGGGCTTAGCAGACCGTTGTCTGACCCCCGTCAGTACCCGAAAAATATTGGAAGGGTTGCAAAAGTGAAGTACAAGGAGGGAGATACTTATGAGAAAACGGTAGCGATCCTTACGGATGTAAATGATGAAAGAATTGTTCTTACCGATGAGGATGAAAATTTCATTGAGATCGCTCTACCGGATATCAACGAGATCAAGATCGTACCCACAATTTAACACACATAGCTCAAGCTGATGCAAAACGAACTATCAAAACAAATAATCTCCTCATTTGCTGAAATCGCTCGTGATAAAGGCATAGACAAGGACCTGTTGCTTTCGATCCTGGAAGATGTGTTCAGAACCATGATCCGTAAGAAGTACGAAAGCGATGAGTCATTTGAAGTTATTTTAAATGCAGACCGCGGAGAGATACAGATCCTGCATGTACAGGAAGTAGTTCCTGCAGAAGAGCTGACCGATGACGTTGCTGAAATTACGCTGGAAGAAGCGCAAAAGATAGATCCTGACATCGAATTGTATGATGAGCTTGCACAGGAGATCCATATCACTGATTTCGGAAGAAGAGCAGTGATGATGGCCCGACAGCAGCTTGCACAGAGGATCCGTGAGATCGAGAAAGATAATATTTATGAGGACTACTCTGACCGCGTTGGAGAGATCATTCTTGGTGATGTTTATCAGGTTCGACACAATAAAGATATCCTGGTGAATCATAATGGCATTGAGCTGCTGTTACCAAAGAATGAGCAGATCTATAAGGATCGTTACCGTAAAGGTGATACCATCCGTGCGGTTGTGGTCGGAGTACATATGAAAAACGGGAATCCAACCGTCATCATATCCAGAACCTCTGAACTCTTCCTGGAGCGGTTATTCGAAAATGAGATCCCTGAAGTGTTTGATGGCATCATTGATCTGGTAAAGATCGCAAGAGCACCCGGCGACCGTTCAAAAGTTGCTGTGTTGTCACATGATGAACGTGTGGATCCGGTTGGAGCCTGTGTGGGTATGAAAGGTATACGAATTCACGCGATCGTTCGTGAGTTGCAGAACGAGAACATCGATGTGATCAATTATACCCCTGATAAGATCGAGTTTATCAAAAGAGCACTTCAGCCGGCTCAGGTCTTAAAAGTAGAGCTGAACGAAGAGGGTACTCATGCCAACGTGCTGGTCCCTGCTGATGAAGTATCAAAAGCTATCGGTAAAGGTGGTGTTAATATCCGGCTCGCATCAAAATTAGCTGAGTGTGAAATTGACGTTTACCGTGAAGTAGAAGAAGAAGATGATATCGACATCGGTGAATTTGAAGAAGATTTCGGTAAGGAAGTTATCGAAAGCTTGCACTCTATCGGTTGTGACACTGCCCGTGCAGTTCTTGAACTGGACGCCGCAGAACTTGTCAGCCGAACCAACGGTGTGATCGACGAAGAGCTTGCGGATCGCATCATGGAGGTAATTGCCTATGAATTCGAAGACGAAGACTAGTCGGCAATTTCCATAAAAAAACATTAGTTTCAAGCTCAATCATAAAACCTATATATGTCGTCTAATAGACCTAAACCTTTATTTAAAGTAGCATCCGAGTTTAACGTATCCACACAAACTATCGTGGATGCTTTGAGTGATAACGGGTTTGATGCAGCCAACAGGCCAAATTTCAAAGTGACCCCGGAAATGTTTTCCGTTCTCGAGGATATCTACGGAGAGGACAAGGCTAAGAGTCAGGATCATGAGAAGGCGCGGGAAGAGTATGAAAGCCGCCGTAACCAGATCATGAATCAGCGAAATGAAAGTGTCACTCTGGAGGATACCCTTGAACCTCTTGATGATGGCGAGGAAGAGAAGCTTTCTCCTGAAGAGGAACTTATGGGCGGGCTGGAACCGCAGGATGAAGAGCCTGAATCACAGGAAGATTCAGAAGAATCAGAAGAATCGGTTGAAGCCGAAGAAGAGGTACAGGAAGAAGAAGTCGTATCTGAAGAGAAAGAGGCAGAGTCTGATGTTGTAGAGGAAGACAAGGACGAAGCGGCTGAGGAAGACGAGACTGAAGACGAGGACTCATCAGATGAAGATGATGAGGAAGAAGATGACGACGAAGAGGAGTACGAAGACGAAGACGAAGACGATGATGAAGAAGACGAAGACGACGACGACGAAGAGGATGATGAAGAAGACGACGAAGACGATGATGAGGATGACGAAGAGATCGTACGGGGCCGTGCGAATAAGCTAAAAGGAACTAAAGTGCTGGGTAAAGCTCAGTTTACCAGCGACTTCACACAACCTAAGAAAAGAAAGAAGAGAAAGCGTCGTAAAGACCGAGATGAATCTAAAGCTTCTGACAGCAGCACCTCTTCTAAGAAGAAGAAAACACGTAAAAAGACCCGTAAGACAGAAGTCGACGAGCACGATGTTGATAAAATGATGAAAGAGACCATCAGAAGGATGCAATCATCCGATTCTGTTGGTAATAAACGTGCCAAGCGCAGACGTCAGCGTAAAGAAGAGCGTGAGGAGGAACTGCAACAGCAGCAGGAACTCGAGGAAATGGAATCAAACATTGTTGAGACCACCGAGTTCATTACAGCTAATGAACTGGCGGACCTTCTCGATGTGGGTGTAAATGATATCATCTCCGTTTGCATGAGTATCGGATTGATGATCACCATTAACCAGCGCCTGGATGCCGGTACAATTGAACTGGTGGCAGAAGAGTTTGGAAAAGAAGTTGAGTTTGTTGATGCTGAAGAAGTCACAGAAGAACTCACTATAGAAGAAGATAAAGAAGAGGATATGGAGCCTCGGGCTCCGATCATTACCGTTATGGGTCACGTTGACCACGGTAAGACCTCACTACTGGATTATATTAGAAAAGCACAGGTAGCTGCCGGCGAGGCTGGTGGTATTACGCAACACGTGGGTGCATATGAAGTAGTCCATAACGATAAACAGATTACTTTCCTGGATACTCCGGGTCACGAAGCCTTTACGGCTATGCGATCCAGAGGTGCTCAGGCTACCGATATTGTGATCCTGGTTGTTGCTGCGGACGATTCAGTTATGCCTCAGACCATTGAGGCCATCAATCACGCCAAAGCGGCAGGAGTACCGATCGTAGTAGCTATTAACAAGGTAGATAAGGAATCGTCAAATCCGGACCGCATCAAACAGCAGCTTGCTGAGCATGATGTGATCGTGGAGGAATATGGCGGCACCACTCAGTATGCAGAGGTTTCAGCCAAGACCGGACTTAATATTGATGATCTGCTAGAGAAAGTACTTATCGAGGCTGAATTGCTGGAACTGAAAGCAAATCCGGTCAGAAGAGCTGACGGAGTGGTTCTGGAAGCCAGACTGGATAAAGGAAAAGGAATTGTATCCAATATCCTGGTTCAGGGTGGTACCCTGAAGGTAGGAGATGCATTTGTAGCTGGCCCGTGTTTTGGCCGGGTGCGTGCTATGGAAGATGATCACGGTAAACGGATTCAGGAAGCCGGACCTTCTACGCCGGTTCAGATCACCGGTTTTGATGAAATGCCGCAGGCTGGAGACAAACTGATCGTTGCCGAGGATGAGAAAATTGCCAAGGAAGTGGCTAACGAGCGTCAGCAGATACGACGTGAGCAGGCTATGAGAAGTACCAAGCATATGACGCTGGATGATATTTCCAGAAGACTTGCACTGGGTGAAGTTTCTGAATTGAATA
This sequence comes from Balneola sp. MJW-20, assembly GCF_040811775.1. NCBI lineage: Bacteria > Pseudomonadati > Balneolota > Balneolia > Balneolales > Balneolaceae > Gracilimonas > Gracilimonas aurantiaca. The sequence goes on along the minus strand of NZ_JBFNXW010000001.1, from coordinate 771,885 downwards.
TCATCATCAAAGGTGATGTGGACGGTTCTATTGAAGCGCTTTCGGGTTCATTACAGAAATTATCTACGGATGAAGTTGGAGTTAACATTATTCATACCGGTGCCGGTGCGATTTCAGAATCTGATGTTCTGCTTGCTTCTGCATCTGATGCAATTATCATCGGTTTCCAGGTACGACCGACCGCACAGGCAAGAAAACTTGCGGAATCAGAAGAGATCGATATCCGACTCTTCAGCGTTATCTACGATGCTGTGGATGAAGTAAGAGATGCCCTTGAAGGTCTGCTATCACCTGAGATCAAAGAAAAAATGATGGGCGCTGTTGAGGTCCGTGAGATCTTTAAAGTATCGAAAGTCGGAACCATTGCAGGTTGTTATGTAACCGAAGGCAAGATCGAACGAAATAATCCTATCAGGATCGTACGTGACGGTGTGGTGATCTACGACGGTGAGATCGACGCCCTCAAACGATTCAAAGACGATGTTCGTGAAGTAGCATCTGGATATGAATGCGGTATCAGTATCAGGAATTACAATGATATTAAAGTGGGCGATGTCTTTGAAAGCTATAAGCTGACCGAAGAGAAGCGTACACTGGAAGATTCAGCAGGATAAGCAGGACACAGTTATGAGTTTCAGACCGGAACGACTTGCTCAGGTCATAAAACGTGATCTGGGTAATATCATACAGCAGGAATATCAACCCGAAGGTACCTTTGTTACCGTTACCCGGGTGATTATGTCTCCTGACCTCATGATCGCTAAGGTCTACCTGAGCGTATTCTCACCTGGTCGTGACGATAAAGTCGTGTACGAATATATTGATGAGCACATCGATGAGATTCGGTACAAACTCGCTTCAAAGATCAGAAACCAGGTTCGGAAAATTCCTGAGCTTCATTTTTATGCAGACGATACAGCTGAGTATGTTAATAAAATGGAGAATCTGCTCAATAAGATAGACATACCTGACGAATCGGATAATACAGAGGATTGATACATGGCCGGAGCCTTACCTCTGGAAAAGATCCCCGTCTATTCAAAAAAGAATCCACCGGTTCCGGGACAGGACTATTCAACCGGTGCCATATTTCTCATAAATAAATTCAAAGACTGGAGCAGTTTTGATGCGGTCAAATTTCTAAGAAGCCGGATCAAAGTAAAAAAAGTGGGTCATGCCGGTACCCTGGATCCCATGGCCACAGGATTGCTGGTGTTATGCGCGGGGAAAGCTACTAAATCAATTTCCCAGATACAGGACCTCGAGAAAGTTTACAGGGCAGAAGTCTCGCTGGGTAGCTCAACATTGAGTTATGATGCGGAAACCGAAGTAGACGAAACGGCCCCTTTTGATCATGTAGACAGAGAAATGGTCGAAGAGGCCTTATCCGGTCATTTTTCCGGAGTGATCGAACAAGTTCCCCCGATGTATTCTGCACTCAAAGCGGGGGGTAAACGACTTTATGAACTTGCCCGTCAGGGAAAAACGATTAAAAGACTTCCCCGCTCAGTTACGGTCTACGAAACAAAGATTCTTTCATTTGATTTACCTAAAATAGTGGTGGACATCCGGTGCAGCAAGGGTACTTATATAAGATCCATTGCACATGATCTTGGTGAATTACTGAAAACCAAAGGACATCTGTCCGCCCTGGAAAGAACCTCTATTGGTCATTTCAGGAATGAGGATGCCTATTCACCACATGAAATAGGAGATATTCTCCAGAATGGCTGAATTAAAGTATTTACAGGAAGTACTTAGAGAAGATAATACGGTATTGACCGTAGGTACCTTTGATGGTGTGCATGAAGGCCACAAAGCCATTATGCAGACTCTGGTCGAAAAAGCGAAAAAAAGGGGTGCCCGAAGTGTAGTGGTCTCTTTTGATCCTCATCCCAGAGATATTATCAATCCCGGTAAAGACGGGATCCATTTACTTACCACACTGAAAGAAAGAGCTGAAATTCTTGAGGAGATTGGTATCGATCTGCTGGTTGTGATCCCGTTCGACCGGGATTTCTCCCTTCTTACCTCAGAAGAGTTTGTCCGTAATGTGATCTACAACAAGATCGGAGTTTCAGAATTTGTGATCGGCTATGACCATCATTTTGGAAGAGACCGCAAGGGTACGATCGAAACCATAGAAACTCTGGGAGAAGAACTCGGATTCGACTCCTATGTGGTATCCCGAAGAGAAATGGGTAATACTACGATAAGCAGTACGGTGATCCGGAAAGTATTATCACAGGAGGGAGATGTAGTTCGTGCCAGCCAATTACTGGGCCGTCCCTATATTCTGAATGCTATTGTTATTCATGGTGATGAAAGAGGGCGACAGATAGGCTATCCAACTGCAAACCTGAGGCCGGAATCAGAAAATAAGGTCATTCCCAAAAACGGAGTATATGCTGTTAAAGTGAGACTGGTAGATAAGTGGTATGGTGGAATGATGAATATCGGTATGAGACCTACCTTTGACGGAGAAGAGAAAACTCTGGAGGTAAATATCTTCGATTTTGATCAGATGATATATGGTAAAAAGCTGCAGGTTCGCTTTATAGACAGGATCAGGGATGAAGTAAAATTTAATGGTATAGAATCACTAAAAGCACAGCTGGATGAGGATAAAAAGACCTCAATGGCCATATTGGAAAAGCTTTCAGCTTAAGAAAGTGATCACTCTGTTCACTATATAACTCACAGCATTTTTCGGATACCAATAAATACTGCGATCATTATAGTATACACAATGAAAAAAGGAATGATATAATCTTTCCAGCCTGCAACCAGCATCAGGCTGATGATCAGTAACTGGAAACCAAGTCCAAACGTGGAGACAGCTGTCATCAGCCATTTAGGAAATTTATCTGCTTTTGCAGCCGACCGGTCGAGGAAGTAAATAGTCTTATCAAAAAAACCATAGCAAAGCTTATAAAGACGAAAAAGAATATTAACCACACTTTGTTTTTCGCCTTCCATGGCATCAGGGGTTGAGTCTTCAAAGATCCTGCTGGTAGTGTCTCCTTTGCAGTTATTCCTCAGGATCACATAATAATAATTATAAAGTGTACCCTGGAGCTGTAGACCTGCAAAGGCCAGTAAAGTATGCAGAATACTGGATTCGGTAATAAACCAGATGGCGATCAGTATCATAAGATTAAGGATCACATCGGCTACAGAATCAAGATATCGCCCGGTATAAGAAGGAGTTTCTTTAACCCGTGCAAGCTCCCCATCCGCAGCATCCAGTATAGATTTAAAGATCAGAAAGAATGCAGCGGCAACATAATTACCATATATAATACACGCGATCGCAAAAAGCCCGGAAATAATAAAACCAATAGTTACGTGAACCGGAGTAAAAGAGGTATTCTTGAGGGAGCGGGCGATCACCCGTGCTACCGGACGGCCATAGTCGGATAAATCAATAAACTGATATGCTTTAGGTAATTTGGACACTGATCATGTTTTAATGAGAGCTTGTTAAGTCTTCGGAAAACTAAAGATCAAACAACTCCATTCATATAATAAGGATCAACTTAAGGAATATAATCTATAAGAAGGTTGCAGGATCTGTTGATACTCGAAAATATATGCGGATCGTCTTTAGCATGGGGATCAACGTACTTATTCCATATAGTTACAATGATAAAGAAAGTCCGTATCTGTCTGATCCCGAAATTTATTAAGGGTTCTTAAGCGCTAAATTTTTCTAATATCACAGGATTGTTGCTTTCAGCAAAAAACCCTATCTTAGACGTCTATAAAAAGTTTTTAAGTACTAATAGAAAGAGCGCAATGAGCTTAACCGCAGAAGAAAAGAAAGAAGTTTTTAAGAAATACGCCGGTAGCGAGACAAACACCGGGTCTACAGAAGGGCAGATCGCAATGTTGACCAAAAGGATCAATGATCTGACGGATCATCTGAAGAATAATTCGAAAGACCATGCATCCCGTCGCGGACTACTTAAGCTGGTAGGTAAGCGCAGAAGATTGCTCAACTACCTCATGAAGAACGATATCGAGAAGTACAGAGAACTCATCGCAGATCTCGGTATCCGTAAGTAATTTGATTTTTTTAAAGGCTCCCACTCAGGGAGCCTTTTTTCAATAAATACGTGATCATTTATCCTATCTGGTTTTTCACGTATCAACAGCAGATAAAAAAGACAACAGTATAGTAATGAAAGAAGATTTTAGAAGTGTAGAATTTGCACCAGGAAAGGTGCTCTCAATTGAAACAGGCCGGATTGCTAAGCAAGCCGATGGCGCTGTGGTAGTCCGCATGGGCGATACCATGGTTCTTTGCACCGCAGTTAGTGCGAAGGAACCAAAGCCGGGACAGGATTTTTTCCCATTAACCGTAGATCACCGAGAAAGTTTTTCAGCTGCCGGTAAGTTTCCCGGTGGATTCATAAAAAGAGAAGGCCGTCCTTCAGAAAAGGAGATCCTCTCCAGTCGTCTGATCGACCGTAGCCTTCGTCCATTATTCCCAAAGGGTTACGTTAATGATACGCAGATCATAAGCAGCGTACTCTCTTCTGATGGTGAAAATGACGGTGATGTGCTGGGAGGCGTTGGTGCTTCTACAGCTTTACACCTTTCTGACGTACCATTCGACGGCCCGATGGCCGAAGTAAGAGTTGGTCGGGTGGATGGTGAATTCATCATTAATCCAACCATCAGTGAGCTCGAAAAGAGTGACATTGATATGATCGTAGGCGGTACTGCCGACAGTGTGCTGATGATGGAGGGTGAGATGGAGGAGATCTCTGAAAAAGAGATGCTTGGAGCTATCAAGGCAGCTCACGACGCTATTATCACTCTGTGTGAATTTCAGAAAGAGCTCAGAGAAGAATTTGGTAAGCCCAAAAGAGAATTTGTTGCGCCTACCAATCCTGAAGAGATCGAAAATAAAGTTAATGAACTGGCTACGGAGAAGATTCGTGAGGTAGTCAACATCGGATTGGGCAAAGAGGAATACAACGAGAAGATCAAAGAGATCAAAGATGGCGTTGTAGCTGAGCTCGAAGAAGAATATGAAGAAGAGATCGGAACCGTTAAGAAGATCCTGAGCACGATCGAGAAAGATGAGCTCAGAAATATGATCCTTGAGAAGAAGAAAAGAATTGACGGGCGTTCTCCTGAAGACATCCGGGATATCTGGACTCAGGTAGGATACCTGGCACGTACACACGGTTCTTCTCTGTTCACACGTGGAGAAACACAGGCTCTTGTTTCAGTTACCCTCGGTACCAAAAGAGATGAGCAAAGTGTTGATACACTTTTTGACGAAGAAGCCAAGCAGTTTATGCTGCATTACAACTTCCCTCCATACAGTGTGGGTGAAGCAGGATTTTTAAGAGGTCCCGGACGTCGTGAGATCGGCCACGGGCATCTTGCAGAAAGAGCTCTTAGAAAATTAATGCCTTCTTTTGATGAATTCGGTTACGTGATCCGCGTGATTTCCGACATTACCGAATCAAACGGTTCCTCTTCCATGGCATCTGTTTGCGGTGGCTCAATGGCACTGATGGACGCTGGTGTTCCTCTTAAAAAGCCGGTTGCAGGTATTGCAATGGGTATGATCGTTGGAGAAAATAACACTGTGGTCTTATCCGATATCCGCGGAGAGGAAGACTTCATGGGCGATATGGACTTTAAGACCGCCGGTTCTGCCGACGGTATCACAGCCTGCCAGATGGATATGAAAGTACAGGGTATTTCCTTTGAAGTACTGGAAGAAGCTCTGGAGCAGGCTCATGCCGGAAGAATGCATATTCTCGGTAAAATGGCAGAGACCATTACTGAACCAAGAGGTCAGCTTTCTGAATTTGCACCTCAGTTCCTGAAAATGGAGATCGACGGCGATAGCATCGGTTCTGTGATCGGTCCTGGCGGTAAAGTAATTCAGACTCTTCAGAAAGAAACAGATACAGAAATCTGGATCGAAGAAGACGAAAGCGGAAAAGGTCAGATCACCATCTCTGCCGACAGCCTTGATAAAGCTGAAAACGCTAAGAACAGAATTAAAGCTATTGTAGGCCACCTGGAAGAAGGTGAGATCTATAAAGGTGTAGTTAAGACCATTAAAGACTTTGGTGCTTTTGTGGAGATCGCTCCAAACCGCGATGGTCTGCTGCATATTTCGGAGATCGACAATAAGCGTGTAGAGAACGTTTCTGATTACTTTAAAGTAGGAGACGAGATCGAAGTTAAACTGCTTAAGATCGAGCCGGGTAACAAACTACGTCTGTCCAGAAAAGTTCTTCTCGATCAAGAAGACTAAGGATGACAACAGATTCGAAGGCATCTCCTCCAAAGGGAGATGCCTTTTTTTATTCAGTGTACTCATAAGTCTGCTGAATAAACCTCTGATCATTCGTATATTTGCAAGCTGCCGGCACAGGCAGTTCATTCATACATTTTTATATTTTACATGGAAAACATCAAAGAGATCGATTTTGTGACCAAGACGCAGCTTGATAACGGTCTGCGCATTGTAACAGAGAATATTGAGAGCGTTAAAAGTATTTCGATTGGCATTTGGGTAAAGACCGGAAGCCGGAATGAAACCGAAAAACAGGCCGGTATCACCCATTTTCTGGAACATATGCTATTCAAAGGTACCGATAGCCGGTCAGCCTACGATATTGCCTTAAGTATGGAATCGGTGGGTGGCTATCTGAATGCATTCACGTCATCCGAGTATACCTGCTATTACGCCAGATGTCTCAACACTCAGCTGGAGAAAGCCCTGGATGTACTTTCGGATATGGTCTTGAATCCATCTTTTCCGGAAGAAGAGGTGGAAAAGGAGAAGAAAGTCGTCATTGAGGAAATGAAGATGTACCGTGATTCACCGGATGACTACCTTTTCGAGGAATTCAGTTCAAAGATGTTCGAGGGACACGAATTAGGCCGTCCGGTTATTGGATTTGAAGACACGGTATCCGGATTTACCCGTCAGGATCTGTATGACTATATGAGTGAACGCTATTTCCCGGGAAATTTACTGATCTCAGTAGCCGGAAATGTAGATCATGACAAGGTCGTATCTCTTTCAGAGATCTATTTCTCAAAGCTCAAGGACAGAGACGATCAGGCCCGAAACAGTTCACTTCCAGACCTGAAAACAGGACTCGATATCCGTCTTACAAAAGATATTGAACAGACACACTATGTATATGGTCGCAGAGGGCTCTATTTCGACCATGAAGATAAATACCTGCTTTTACTGGCTAATACCGTATTGGGTGGAGGGATGAGTTCCCGTCTCCATCAGAATATCAGAGAAAAATATGGCTACTGCTATTCGGTACAGACTTTTAACCAGTCTTATACCGATTCAGGACTCTGGGGAATATATGTAGGTACTGATCAGAACTACCTGGAACATGTGCACGAGCTCGTTCAGAAAGAACTGGATCTGATAAAGGAGAAAAAAGTGCCGGCAAAAGAACTGGCAGAAGCCAAATCACAGCTTAAAGGTAAATTATTACTTTCACAGGAAAGTACCAGTAACCGTATGACCCGTCTGGCAAAGTCGGAACTGTATTTTGGAAGGTTCGTCACCCTTGATGAACTGGTTGAGAATATTGACTCAGTCACTTCCGACGATCTGATGGCATTTGCACAGGAATTTTTTGATTCAGAGCAATTTGTCAGAGCCGTACTTACCCCGCAGAATTAAAACCCAACAGTAGAATCAACCTATGGTATACGTAAACCAATTATCAGAACACAAAGATCAGTCTGTCACCCTTAAAGGCTGGGTGTATAACGTCAGAAGCAGCAAAAGCCTGGTTTTTATTGAACTCAGAGATGGTACCGGTATAACACAGTGTGTGGTGTCTCAGGATGATGTTGAAGAAAAGGTATGGGAAGACTCCAATGCGCTCAGACAGGAAAGTTCTCTCGAGATCACCGGTACGGTAAAAGAAGATGACCGTAGTGTGGGTGGATATGAGATGCACGTAAGTGATATCAGGGTGATCCAGGTCGCGGAGGATTACCCTATCACTCCAAAAGAGCATGGAGTTGAGTTTCTGATGAATAACCGTCACCTGTGGCTGAGAAGTCAGCGTCAATGGGCAGCGATGAGGGTCAGAAATGAGATCATCTTTGCGATTCATACATTCTTTCAGAACAGGAACTTTGTTCAGATGGATTCACCGATCTTTACGCCGAATGAGGCAGAGGGATCAACCACACTTTTTGAGACCGACTACTTTGAAGAAAAAGCTTATCTCGCTCAAACTGGTCAGCTGTACGGAGAAGCCATGGCTATGGCACACGGTCTGATCTACACCTTTGGTCCTACATTCAGAGCAGAAAAGAGCAAGACACGCCGCCATTTAACAGAATTCTGGATGATCGAACCCGAAATGGCTTATTATGATCTGAATATGAACATGGATCTTGCAGAAGATATGATCCGGTTCATTGTGAAGACCGTACTCGAAAACCGTGCAAAAGAACTAGAGATCCTGGAAAGAGATACTAGTTCTCTTGAGCCGCTGGTAAATAAACCATTCGAACGTATGACCTATACGGAAGCAGTCGATATTCTTAAGAGTGATAAGACTGCTGCAATGCTGGATGATATGATGGAATCCAGAGAACAGGAAAAAGAAGATCTCCTAGAAGAAAAGGAAGAGATCGCAAAAGAGCATGGGTCTGCTAAGAAGTGGAGAAAGAAACAGATCGAATCCCGTCAGTTAGAGATCTCAGCGAGAATCGACCAGATTGAAGAGGATATGAGAAACATTCCGGGATGGAAGAAATCAGCCAGAAACTTTGAGTGGGGTAATGATTTCGGAGGATCGGACGAAACGGTTCTCATGATGCAATTCAATGTTCCGCTGATGGTCACACACTGGCCGGCTGAGATCAAAGCTTTCTACATGAAGCGGGATGAAAGTGGTAAACACGCCCTGGGAGTGGATGTGCTTGCACCAGAGGGATACGGTGAGATCATAGGCGGAAGCCAGCGTGAAGACGATCTGGAGCTTATGAGAACCCGTATTGAGGAAGAAGGACTGGATGAAGAGACCTTTGATTGGTACCTGGATCTGAGGAAATACGGTACGGTACCTCATTCCGGTTTCGGTCTGGGACTGGAAAGAACCGTCGCATGGATCTGCGGTTTGTCTCACGTCAGAGAAACTATTCCGTTCCCTCGTATGATGGGCCGCTTAAGACCCTGAGCCCTGTTGGTAATCAAAAACAGATAATTATGAAAACGTACTCTTTGGTTGTCGCAATTGCGTCAACGCTGCTGCTCTCACTAATGACAATGAACGCCTCCGGACAAGAAGCACAATTCCCGATAGTAAAGGGTTTTGGCGGGATCTATGAGATTGAGAATGCCGTTCTGCCGGAATCCGGAGACGAATATAAGATTGTGATTGACCTCAAAACGCTTCAGAGAGATAAAGAGAGCATAAACCCTGGTTTAAATAACGTTGCCCGGATGATGAATCTTCACATCCTTGGAGGAGTAAATAAAGAGGACCTAAAGGTAGTGGTAGCCGTACATGGGGGTGCAACCGACACGATCCTGAATAATGATGGTTACAGGCGTAAATATGATCTCGATAACCCGAATATCCCTCTGATAGCTGCACTCATAGAAGCCGGAGCAGAGATCTATGTGTGTGGACAATCACTGCTTTCCAGACAATATCCGCAAAATGAAGTGAACGATCAGGTAAAGATCGGTCTGTCTATGCTAACGGTTGTAACTACACATATGAACCAAGGTTATAACTTACTGGTTTTCGATTAGGCTTAACCATCTGCACTTTAACTATAGATCTGTTCCGGCAGACTGAGTTTTATGCCGGATTGGTTATTATCCGGCTTCATTCTTGACTTCCCCGATTCCAGGCGGACTTGCTCAGGATTGATCAGTACAAAAGCCGATCTGCATTAGAATATAATTTCAGAATCTGTATCTTTCGACACATGGCGGCAAAGAAGAACAGCAAAACAGTTTTTGAGCAGGTAGCGGGAGAGATAGCATCCGGTAAACTTAAACCGGTCTATTATCTGTTCGGTGAAGAAGAGTTTTATCTTGACTTGCTGCTGGAAAAATTCTCAGCCGTAATACCTTCCGACCAGAAAGATTTCAATTTTGATCTGCTATACGGCCAGGACATTTCTCCGGCTCAGGCTTTGGGAATAGCCAGCTCTTTTCCCATGATGGCAGAAAGAAGAGTATTGATCATCCGGAATTTTCTGCAGATCAACAAGGGTGGAGGAGATGGCAGTTCTCAAAGAGGACATATCAATGACTTTATTGCCTATTTCGAGAATCCTAATCCCACGACCTTACTGGTCCTGATAGACACTAAAAAACCTGCCGGTAATACCAATCTTGGTAAAAAAATTGCCCGGAATCAGAATGTGGGTTTTCATGAATTTGAAAAGCTTCCGGATTATATGATCCCGGACTGGGTCATTGCCTGGGCAAAAGAAAAGCACGGAAAGAAAATAAATGCAGAAGCCGCACAACTGTTGGGTCAGTTTGTAGGTAATGATCTGCAGCTACTGTCTACAGAAATAGATAAAGTGTGCACTTTTGTGGACACTTCTGATAGCATCAATAATGAGCATGTAAAGAAAGTAATCGGCTCATATCGCGATTATACGGCCATAGAGCTCAAAGAGGCGGTCATGAAAAGAGACCTGGAACAATCTCTTTATATCTCGGAACAGATATTGCAACACTCTAAGTCAGATACGGGAGAATTGATTCGTATCGTAGGGTTCTTTAACAGTGTGTTCATAAATATCTGGCAGATACGTCGTTTGTCGGAAAAGGGATTGAGCCAAAGTAAAGTTCAGGCTGAACTTGGAATCAAGAGCAGCTGGTACTTTAACAAGCTTTGGGACGATGCTTCCCGCTTTCATTATAACGACATGCCTCGTGTATTTGAAGCTCTGCTCGATGCTGACCGCGCGATCAAAGGCTTCAGTACTTTAGACCCTACTTCGATTCTCTTTCTCCTGATCAGACGCATGATCGGTTAATACCGGTCTGCTGATCAATTTGAATCGAAAACTTAGGGTTAAAATGAGTATCTCTGCTGTACAATCGTATAAGAACTACAGTGATGAAGACCTGATGGAATTCTTCCAGAATGGTAAAACCGCTGCCTTTAATGAACTGGTATACAGGTACCAAGACCGCCTGCACAATTTTTTGTACCGATATACACATGATCATCAGGATTGTGAAGACTTGGTTCAGGAGACTTTTCTCAGAGTTCATAAAAGTAAGGACTCATATGAGCGTATCGCCCGTTTTTCTACCTGGATGTATACCATCGCTTTGAATCTGGCTAAGAGCCTGTATAAGAAAAAGAAAAGAATGTATATGGTTACCATTCATAAGGATGATTCAGACCCTGAGGATCGTGAGATGGTAATTGAAGACCATAATATCCTTCCGGATCAGCAGCTGCATGAAAAGCTTTGTATCGAGCAACTGGAAAAAGCACTTATGGAAATTCCTGAGGATTTCAGGGAAGTGATTGTGCTGCGTGATATACAGCAACTGACCTATGAAGAGATCTCTGATATAACGGATGTACCCATGGGTACAGTTAAATCCAGGATCAACCGCGGCAGGGTACAATTGCAGGATCTCCTGATTAATTATGTGAAACCGGGAACAAACGCAGCTTAAAAGAATAAAAAGGCATGAACACACGATTTATGCCTTATGGAACACAGAGAATATCACCCGGTAATAGAAAGTTACGTTTGTGATTATATCGACGAGAATCTAACCGGAGACGAACTATTTGCATTTCAGGAACTCCTGATGAATGACTCAGACCTATTACGATACGTAGAGAGCGTCAAGATCGGGAAAATGCTGTTGGAGAAACTCAGGGTCAGTTAGCTTTGGACTATTTGATCAGGGTCATTTTTTTGTTAAGACTCAGGCCTGAACTCTGTAGCTGATAAAAATAAATACCGCTGGCCAGTCCCGAAGCATCAAACCGGACGGTATGCCTGCCTTCATTTTTAAAACCATCCTCAAGCGTCGCAACCCTGCGGCCTGTTATATCATAGACTTTCAGTGTGATATTATCAGCCCTGGGTAATTCAAAGCTGATGTTAGTAACAGGATTGAATGGATTCGGATAATTCTGATCCAATATTAACTCCGAAGGGATGTCCTCTTCTTCATTTGGTGTGGTCTGAGCATTGAAGCTGATGATCTCTATTGACCATGGTGCAATGGAAATATTTTGTATTTCCTGAAGCTCATCATCCCGGTTAAAGGGGGTAAAGTACTCTTCATCCTGACTCAGGGTATCTCGGTAAATTATTTCACTGATCCAGCCTGCTGTTTCACTGGTTATAGAGAACAGATCCTTAGAGAATTCTGCCGATGCGTTAGTTATGACATCATCGCTGATATTAATAACGACTAAAGTTGGATTAGGACCTTCATCAGAGCTTCTTAGATAAGCGATCATATTTGAATTGGAAGATACTCCTAATTCCATTTCTCCGGTTTTTAGATCCGGGGACTGATTTCTAATATTGATCAAGTTTCGGTAATGATTGAATAAAGAGGAGGGATCCTCTTTCATGGTCTGAACATTAAAGCTGCTGTAGTTTGAGTTGGGGCTTCGCCAGGGTTCTACATTGCTGAAACCCGCATAAGTCTCTGCTGACCACTGCATGGGAAGCCGGATATCTTCATCAGGTTTCTGTCCCAGCATACCTACTTCTTCACCATAGTATAGGTATGGGATGCCGGGAAGTGTTAGAAAGAGGGAGGCGGCAGTTTTTGCTTTATTAATGTCACGGGAAAGAACGTTCATCACCCGGTTTTGATCGTGATTGGTAAGGAAAGTACCATATTGCAAAAAAGGGTAGGAGTCATATACCTTCTGCATCTGAGAAATGATTCGGTCAGCGTCGCTTTGGTTTACTCCATTCAGTATCGCCTGGGCAAGATCGAATTCAAATACATAATCCAGCCGGTCATCACTCATATACTGAAGAGCAATTTCGGTAGGCTCCCAGGCTTCTCCGACAGCAAAGGCATTTGGATCACCATTCTTAAGAATGGTGTTAAATTCATTCCAGAACTGAAAGGTTTCCGGAGTATTTTTTAGGATGGAGCCATCCTCATCAATATAAAGTACGGCATCCTGCCTGAAACCATCTACACCGATCTCTTTTATCCAGAAATCAGAGATCGCAAACATGGAATCTTTTACGGCCGAATGCTCATAATTCAGGTCGGGCATGCCTCCCCAGAATAAACCGTAATAGTACTCACCATTTCGGGGATGCCATACCTGTTGTCCCCAGGGACCACTATAACCCGGATCCGTATCCGACCAGCGATAAAAATCCCGGAATGCAGGATTTCCAGCCGCAGATTGCTGAAACCAGGGATGCTGACTGGATGAATGATTCATAACATAATCGATGATCACCTTTATACCCCTGGAATGAGCTTCGGATAGAAAATTTTTGAAATCCTCCATAGTCCCGTAATCAGGATTGATCGACCGGTAATCGGTAACATCATAACCATGATAACTGGGAGAATTGTGGATAGGCATCAGCCATATTCCACCGATTCCCAGATCCGAGTCGGTATCCGGGTTACCGTCATTCAGATAGTCCAGTTTTTCCGTAAGTCCGTTAAAATCTCCAATCCCGTCTCCGTCAGAATCATAAAAGCTTCGCACAAAGATCTCATAAAACACCACCTCATTCCACCATTTGCTGTCTGAACTAATCCTCTCTCTTACAATGATATAATCATTTTTAAAAAGAGTATCACTTTCACTCTCATTTGATACGATCAGTTGAACGTCGTAGCTGCCGGGTTCAGCATACCGGATGACGGGTTCGGATTCAGTGGAGGTAGCAGGAGTTCCACCTGTAAAGGTCCACTCGTAGTTCATGATCCTGCCGGAGGACTGATTCCGAAATGAAACCAGGCTGTTTGTATAGTAGCTGTTGGTAGCCGTATTAAAGTCTGCAACCGGAGGGCCGTTCGGTGGCACCTCATCATTATACCAAACGGTTACACTATTATTATCAGGCTTTACGGTATAACTTCGGTTATTTCCTGCACCCGGAAATTCTTCACGATTATCCCATTGCCCGTTATACCGGAATTTAAATTGTGTGGTTACTCCGGGTGTAAAACCACTAACGGTAACACTGTAAACAGAGTCATTATCAGTATCTGTAAGCTTAGTTAAGCTGCTTCCCCATCCATTAAAGTCTCCGGCTACATCCACAAATTCGTTGACCGGGTCAAAGTTGCCCTGGTCTATCTGATAACTCATCCTGACATTAAAAGTTACAGAAACTGTTTGTGCACTGAGAAGTGCAGGTATGAAATTGATCAATAAAGCAGATAAAAGAATGCGCAAAATGTATCTGGTTTGTTTTACTGATTATACGCATTCTGTAACTCATTTTGAGCTGATCTGTGATATTTCATCTGCATATGTCTGATAAATCACTTTTCTTTGAATGAACCCGAAATTAAATCCCTCACATTGGCCTCAGGATCAAAAAAAGTAATCATAGCAGCTCTCATTGGTAATTCACTGATATCTGTCACCAAATTTATTGCTGCCTCTGTTACCGGCAGTTCTGCGATGCTCTCAGAGGGTATCCATTCCCTGGTGGATACCGGCAATCAGATTTTACTTCTGCTGGGGCTAAAAAAGGCAAAAAAGCCTGCGGATGATAACTTCCCCTTTGGTCATGGCAAGGAAGTGTACTTCTGGAGCTTTGTTGTAGCCATCATGATATTCGCGGTTGGTGCGGGTATTTCCATTTATGAAGGTATACATTCTCTGATGGACCCGCATGAGATCGAAAATCCGATGATAAATTACATCGTTTTAGGACTGGCCATGATCTTTGAAGGATTTGCCTGGTATTTTGCCTGGAAAGAATTTAAAGGTTCGAAAGGAGAGAGAGGCTACTATGAGGCTGTCCGTAAGGAAAAGGATCCCACCACTTTTGTTGTTCTGTTTGAGGACTCTGCCGCTATGTTTGGACTGATCGTGGCATTTGCCGGAGTGTGGCTCTCTCAGTTAACCGGCTTACTGATATTTGACGGTATCGCATCGATCATAATTGGAGTTATACTCGGTGCTACGGCCGCCTGGCTTGCACACGAGACCAAAGGTCTTCTAATCGGAGAGAGTGCCGATCGCGAGATCGTTGAGGGTATAAATGATCTCGCTGCCGGCAAAAATGTGATCGATGTAGTCAAAGAAGTTCTGACTCTTCATATGGGCCCTCAATATATCCTTGTAACCATGTCTGTTGATTTCAAATCGGGGATGGATTCCGACTCTGTCGAGATGGAGACAGCGTTTTTATCAAAGGCTATTAAAGACAAATATCCCAGAGTAAAGAGAGTGTTTATTGAGGCAGAAGCATCTGACTTAGAAGGCAAGTAAATACTCTAACTTATTCCTTAACATTGCATTAGGTAGAAATCCTTTTTCTAAATTTGGCTCAAACGGGATGGGCATATCCAGAGAGGCGCACCGAATTACCGGGGCATCCAGCCATTCGAAACATTCCTCGGAAATAATGGCGGAGATCTCACTTAAGGGACCTAGTGTAAGAGATGGTTCCTGCAGGAGTAATACCCGGCCGGTTTTCCGAACAGTCTGGTGAATACTATTTTTGTCCAGAGGGAGAAGAGTTCTCAGGTCCAGAATTTCAAGTTCGACTCCCAGTTGCCGGAAATCTTCAGCGATCTCAAGGGCCCACTGGACCCCCATGCCGTAGGTAATAATAGATGCATCCTTGCCTTCCCTGCGTAATTTAGCTTTACCCAGAGGTTCATAAGCAGACCGTTCCGGTACTTCAGCTCTAAGAGAACGATAAAGCTTTTTATGTTCAAAGAAGAGCACCGGATTCGGGTCATACAAAGAGGAATATAAAAGCTGCTGTGCATCTTCAACGGTGCCCGGAACAACTACCTTTAATCCCGGTATTTGCATAAACCAACCCTCAACAGATTGGGAATGATATGGACCGGCTCCGACTCCGCCTCCGTGCGGAGCACGAATGGTGATATTCAGCGGAGGAGACCAGCGATAATGACTTTTGGCTATGTTGTTTACAATCTGATTGAATCCACAGCTGATAAAATCAGCAAATTGCATTTCTACTACCGGCTTGAAACCTTCCAGGGCAAGACCGAGTGCGGCCCCGAGAGCTCCGGATTCTATGATCGGAGTGTTTCGGATACGGTCCTTGCCGTATTTTTCCATAAATCCCTCCGTGATCTTGAAAACACCACCATATTCGGCAATATCTTGTCCCATTATGATAAATGAGTCATCTTCTTCAAACGCCTGATCCAGTGATTTCTGGATGACATCGACAAACCGCTGTACCGTAACCGGGCCCTGAGGCTTTGAAACAGGAAGGTCATTGTCGTTTAATTCACTGTAAACGGAAGAGAGTTCAACTTCCGCGTCGAATACCGGTTCTGCAGCTTTAA
The DNA here is from genome assembly GCF_040811775.1 of Balneola sp. MJW-20. Classification (NCBI taxonomy): domain Bacteria; kingdom Pseudomonadati; phylum Balneolota; class Balneolia; order Balneolales; family Balneolaceae; genus Gracilimonas; species Gracilimonas aurantiaca. The sequence continues at coordinate 755,354 of NZ_JBFNXW010000001.1, read as the reverse complement.
GTGCCTTATTCAGGTCGCTCTTAAAGGAGGCATCGATCTCTTTAGTGATCTCTTTAAAATCATCTTCCGTTTCCATGTATCCGGCTGCCAGCATTTCCTTTTCCAGGCGAAGGATGGGATCTTTCTCGGCCCAGTCTTCAAATAAGATGTCAGGGACATAATGAGTACCTGAGGCTTCTTCATGACCCCGCATCCTGAATGTTTTAGCCTCAATAAGCACCGGATTACCCGCAAGGGCCAGTTCCCGTGCTTTTTGTATAGTGTCCATTACTTCAAGAACATTATTTCCATCAATATGAAATCCTTCGATACCATATCCTGATGCTCGATCCGAGAGTCTTTCACAGGCGAATTGCTCATTCACGGGGGTAGAAAGTCCGTAACCATTATTTTCAATTACAAAAACCACGGGTAGTTTCCATACGGCAGCAAGGTTAATAGCCTCATGAAAATCGCCTTCGGAACTGGCACCATCACCACATAATGAGAATACAACAGCATCTTCATTTTTCAGTTTTTTAGCTAATGCCAAACCATCAGCTACCGGCATCATTGCGGCAAGATGAGAGATCATACCAACGATATTGTGTTCGAGTGATCCAAAATGAAATGAACGGTCCCGCCCACCGGTAAATCCTTCTTTTTTTCCAAATAACTGACAAAAGAGTTGATACAAAGGCACTCCGCGAGTGGTAAATACTCCGAGGTTCCTGTGCATGGGCAGGATATAATCTTCCTTCTTAGCACTGAGAGTCAGGCCTACACTAATGGCTTCCTGTCCTATTCCGGAGAACCATTTGCTTATCTGATTTTGTCTTAACAGTTTAAGCATCCGCTCTTCAATTCTGCGAGGTAAGAGCAATGATTTGTATATCTTGAGTGCCTCTTCTTCAGAAATATTTTTAAGGGCGGATGTCATTGTTTTATTCAAAATATATTTATCTTTTATAGCTTAATGAAAAAACTCAGCAGATCAGGAAACAATAATACTTTATCTCTGCTTATTCGCAAGTCCAATCTCTGAGACAACTCATCTAACAAATATATAATAATTGGAAGCACTCGGTAGACAAATACTGGTAGAATTTTACGACTGTGATAGCAATAGCATCAATGATGTCGAATACATAGAAGAAGGAATGCTGAATGCAGCGAAAGCGGCTAAGGCAACTATTATCTCACATAATTTCCACAAATTTAGTCCTTACGGCGTCAGTGGAATGGTCGTGATCGCAGAATCACATATTTCGATTCATACCTGGCCTGAATACAATTATGCAGCAGTGGATATTTTTACCTGCGGTGATACCATTGATCCATGGGGCATACAGGAGTTCCTTAAAGAAACATTTAGTTCTCAGATCGTCTCCAGCATGGAGATGAAAAGAGGGCTTTTTAAAGTACCGAAAGGAGAGAAGCTGCTGTTCAAGCCATCGGTGAACGTATATAATCATTGACTGACACATGGATACATCTCAAAAAACTAAAGGTTCAGACCTATATATGGTTAAGACCCCGAATATTTATTGCCTGGTATCAGGCGCTGCCGAAGGAAATACCAGATTGAATGCTTTTGATAATGCATTACTTGAAGCTGGTGTGGGTGATACCAACCTGATGCGAATGAGCAGTATTTGTCCTCCCGGTGCGGTAGAAACCAATATTAAAGACATTACCCTTCCTAAAGGAGGATTGATTCCGCTGGCCTATGCCACGATCGATTCTCAGACCCCTCAGATGTGGATCGCATCTGCAATTGCCGTCGGAATACCTGAAGACCCTTCTGAACCAGGTGTGATCATGGAATTTGAAGATCATACCCGCCTGGAGTATGTGGAAACCATTGTAAAGCAGATGGTGGTGGATGCATTCGATTATCGTAAAAGGGCATTGAAGGAGATCAAGACAGTAGGAATCGAGCATCAGGTTAAAAAATGCGGATCCACTTTCGCTGCTGCTGTTCTATGGTATAAATAGCTTTATGAATTCATCTTTGGAGAGGTGATCTGAATGGGATTGCAATACAATGAATATTATAACGGGACCACTGGATTAACCGTAGGCGTGAATAAAGTTCTGTTTTCGGAAGAAACTCCCTATCAAAAGGTTGAAGTGTACGAAACAGATACCTGGGGTAATCTGATGGTGATCGACGGTATGGTAATGCTCTCCGAAAAAGACGAATTTGTCTATCATGAGATGCTGGTTCATCCTACAATGTTTAGTCATCCGAATCCGGAGAAAGTGCTCATTATTGGTGGTGGGGATGGAGGAACTGCCAGGGAAGTATTAAAGCACGCCTCTGTGAAAAAAGTGGATATGGTGGAGATCGATGAAGCGGTTATTCGGGCAGCTAAGGAATTCCTGCCGGAAGTAGGAGCATGGGATGACCCGAGGCTTAGTGTAAAGGTGGAGGATGGGATAGCTTTTATTAAGAACGCTCAGGCAGCTTACGATGTAGTGATCATTGATGGATCAGATCCAGTCGGACCCGCAGAAGGATTGTTTTCAAGGGAGTTTATTCAACTTTGCCGAGATGCTTTAACAGAGCAGGGTGTTTTTTCAGCTCAGACTGAATCCCCATGGATACCCGAATACCATAAAAGCATTGCAAATGAATACAGATACTTAAGTGAATCTTTTACTAATGCCTCTTTATACTTGGGATTCATACCTTTATACCCTTCAGGTATGTGGTCATTTGCTATTGCTTCCCATCACACAAATTTCCAGGATGAGGAAGTGATGACGAGAGTCGGGCAGGGGATGAAGGCATTCGGTTCCGGACTAAAATACTATAATGCAGAGGTCCACAAAGGGGCATTTGCTTTACCTAATTTTGTAGCCGACATTATCTCATAAAAAGGTTTATGAGACTTCTTACCGGGATTATTTTACTCTTCCTTTTACTGCCCGTTGAAGAAGTGTATTCTCAATCCGTTCGTTATTTGATCGAAGATGGTGAGCAAAAGGATGTTCCCGATGCATGGCAAAATGATCAGGCACTGATCACACAATGGTATGCCGCTAAAGGTTATTTGTCTGCCAGAGTTACATTCAGCGAGGATTCCTTGTTCGTGGAAAAAGGCTGCAGATATAGTCTGAACATGGAAAACCGATCTGAAAACGATGAATGGTCTGCAATCAGTAAACCCGAATGGTACGCAGAGAATAATATCGAGTCATTTTTTGGAAATATAATTACTCGTCTTAAAGACCAGGGATTTTTATTTGCTACTACTACTGTTGACAGCATTTTGATCGATGATGACCATTGTACAGTAGATCTTTTCTGGTCTGTTAATAAAAGTGATCAGGTTTGGGTTAAAAGTTTTAGAGTGAATGGCCTGAATGATGAAGAGAATAACTACCTGAATAAAAGAAGCAGGCTGAGAGATTCAACCGTGGTAAATCGGTATGTATTAAACAGCCTCAGGAATGATCTGATTCGCACCGAATGGTTCCTGCGTGTAAGTGCCCCTTCGGTTTTTAAAGTGGAGGACAGATATTTGATCCTTGTAGAAGCTGAGAAACACCCTTCTGCCGACTTTGAAGGGCTGATCGGGTATGTGCCCTCCCCGGAAGGAGAAGGTCAGATAGTGGGCGACATAGACCTTAATATTCGTAATGCTTTTACTTTGGGTAACCGTATCGGATTTAATTTCCAGAGGATTAGGCCGGAAACCAGTGAACTGGACATTTCACTTTCTCAGGACTGGATATCCGATATACCGATCAGCTTAACGAGTAATTTCTATTTCTATCAGAATGATACTACTTATCAGGCTCGAAATTTAAGATTAGGAGCAGCCTATGAAATATATCCGGGCTTTCACCTGACCGGCGATATTGACCTGCAGAACACAACTGCGGGAGATGAGGATCAGCTGCTGAATGAACCGGATGGTTCTAAACAAACGGCACTTCTAGGATTCAGGATCTCTACACTGGATAATACAGAGGTACCAACAAGAGGGTCTCTCATAGAGCTGTCCTTCGGCAGAGCATTCAAGGACATTGAAAATGATTCACTTGGCACGATCCGGCAAAGTGTATTAAAAAGCACGTTAAGAAAATTCATTCCGGTAAATGCCAGAAACATCCTTGCATTATCAGCTTATGGCTTTATTCTGGATGCAGATAACTATACCCTGCATGACCTGATTCGTTTTGGAGGAGCAAATTCATTGCGTGGATATAGCGAGCAGCAATTCCGGGCGTCCCTCATGCTTTGGTCTGATCTCGAATACCGGTATCTCACTGATCCTTACTCTTATTTATTCCTTTTTGGTTCTTTTGGAGGATATAATCGGCCTAAACTTATTAATGAGAACGATAATAGTTTTGTTCAGAAGGACTATCTGTACTCCTTTGGATTTGGTTTGAGTTACCGGACCGCGATCGGCCGTATTAAGTTTAGTTATGCGATCTCTCCGCAGGATGCTATCTCAAACGGTAAAATACATATAGGGATAAGAACAGCCCTTTGAAATCGATTGATTTCTGATTTTGATTTATTGTGTGCTTTACTTAGTATTGGTGCAATTCTTAATGCTTATAAAGAAAGACTGAGGGATTGGGCCCGTAGAAGTCTTGGCAACCACTCTGAAAAGAGAAGGTGCTAAATCCCACACCGCTTGCGGTGAAATATAAGCGAGGCTTTTCCTTCAAAGCTCTTTCTTTTTAAGCCAATCGACAGAAAGAGTGACCATATTTGATGCATTAGAAAAGCGCATATTAATCCTGGACGGCGCAATGGGTACAATGATCCAGAGGTATTCTCTGGAGGAAAGTGATTTCAGGGGTGAAAGATTTAAAGATCATGATAGTGATCTGAAGGGTAATAATGACTTATTAAGCCTGACCCGACCTGATATCATAAAAGAGATCCATGAAGCCTATCTGGAGGTAGGTGCAGATATTATTGAAACTAATACATTTAGCGGGACATCGATCGCACAGGCAGATTATGGACTGGAATCAGTGGTATATGATCTGAATTTTGAGTCCGCGCGCATCGCAAAAGAAGCTGCGGATACATTTACTGAAAGAGATCCAGATAAACCCAGATTTGTTGCGGGATCCCTGGGACCCACGAATAAGACCGCTTCCATATCCCCGGATGTTACAGACCCGGCTTTTCGAGAGGTTTCTTTTGATGACCTTGTCAAAGCCTATCGTGAACAGGCTGAGGGACTGCTTGATGGAGGAGTAGACCTTTTACTCGTGGAAACGATCTTTGACACACTGAATGCGAAGGCAGCACTTTTTGCGCTTCAGGAATTGATCGAGGAGCGTGAAGAAAATGTACCAATCATGGTATCCGGAACCATAACCGATGCCAGTGGCAGAACTCTCTCCGGACAGACGGTGGAAGCTTTTCTGATCTCTCTATCTCATGCACCTATCCTGAGCATTGGACTTAATTGTGCATTGGGTGCCAGTCAGCTAAAACCCTATCTGAAAAGATTATCAAATATTTCCCCATTCTTTATCAGTGCATATCCCAATGCAGGACTTCCGAATGAATTTGGTGAGTATGATCAAAGTCCGGAAATGATGGCTGAGGAGGTAGAGAGCTATCTAAAAGAAGGTTTAGTCAATGTACTGGGTGGTTGTTGTGGAACCACTCCCGATCATATCAAAAAAATGGTAGAGCTCTCGGAAAGATATGAACCGGTAAAAAGAGTGGGGGACTGAGTATGAATACCCTTCCTATTAAGCTAAGCGGCCTGGAATCATTCGAAACGAATGCTAATTCGAATTTTGTCAATGTCGGGGAGCGAACCAATGTAACCGGTTCAAGAGCCTTTCTTCGCTGTATCAAAGAACAGGATTATCAGCAGGCCCTGAAAGTAGCGGTTGATCAGGTAGAGGGCGGCGCTCAGATCCTGGATGTGAATATGGATGAAGGTTTATTGGATAGCGCAAAGGAGATGACCCATTTCCTGAACCTGATCGCTTCTGAACCGGATATAGCAAGAATTCCGATCATGGTGGATTCCTCAAAGTGGGAAGTAATTCTGGCCGGTTTAAAGTGCATACAGGGAAAAGGGATCGTTAATTCCCTCAGCCTTAAAGACGGTGAGACTGAATTTCTTCGCAGAGCATCGATCGTTAAAAAATTAGGAGCTGCAGTTATCGCGATGGCTTTTGATGAAGACGGGCAGGCCGATACCCTTGAAAGAAGAAAGGAGATATGCAGCAGGGCTTACCATTTGCTTCGTGATGAAGTCGGGATGGATCCATCCGATATCATTTTAGACCCGAATATATTTCCGGTGGCAACCGGAATGGAAGAACACCGAAGAAATGCACTGGATTATTTTCTCGCAGCTAAATGGATCAGGGAAAATCTGCCCGGAGCACATATTATCGGCGGAGTCAGTAATGTATCTTTTTCCTTTCGGGGTAATAACAGGGTAAGAGAGGCTATTCACTCTGCCTTCCTGTACCACGCCATCGAACATGGCATGGATATGGGTATCGTAAACCCCACGCAGCTTGAGATCTATGATGACATTCCCGAAGACCTGCTGAACAGGGTTGAGGATGTACTCTTTGACAAAAGAGACGATGCAACAGAGCGGTTGCTTGAAATTGCAGAGAAATACAAAGATGAAGGAGGACTGGTTCAGGAAAAAAAGAATCAGGAATGGAGAGAAAAGCCCGTAAAAGAGCGATTAACGTATTCTCTGGTAAAAGGTATCAATGACTACATTGACGAGGATGTGGAGGAAGCCAGGCAGCTCTATGCGAGCCCTCTGGAAGTTATTGAGGGCCCTCTCATGGATGGTATGAATGTAGTAGGGGATCTGTTCGGAGAAGGTAAGATGTTTCTGCCTCAGGTAGTGAAAAGTGCCCGGGTTATGAAACAAGCGGTGGCTTTCCTGACACCATTTATAGAGGAAGAAAAGAAAGCGAATAAAGATACCAAACAGCAGCCCACAATTTTGCTGGCCACAGTAAAAGGGGACGTACATGATATCGGAAAGAATATTGTTAGTGTAGTACTCGCCTGTAATAACTATAAGATCATAGATCTCGGGGTGATGGTACCGACCGAAAAGATCATTGATGAAGCAATTAAGCACAATGTAGATGCCATCGGTCTGAGTGGCCTGATCACACCATCACTCGATGAAATGATCTATGTGGCAAAAGAAATGGAAAGCAGGGGGCTTAATATTCCACTTCTTATAGGTGGAGCCACCACTTCAAGATTACACACAGCAGTTAAGATCGCTCCGCAATACAGCGGAATTGCTACTCATGTTCTGGATGCATCAAAGGCTGTTACGGTTGCCGGCGATATCCTGAGTGATCAAAAGAGCACTGCATTCATTGAAGATCTGAATAGTGAGTATGATCAACTGAGGGAACAGCATGCGAACCGAACCAATAAAAAAGATCTATTAGCCATAGACGAAGCCAGAGAAAATCGGTTTAAAGGGCAATGGGAAGATCTTAACACCCAAAAGCCTGCATTTATCGGGAATAAATACTTTAATGACTATCAAATTAGTGAACTTAGAAATTTTATAGACTGGTCACCTTTTTTCAGAACCTGGATGCTTACTGGGAAGTATCCGCATATTCTGGAGGATAAAGTGATTGGTGAGCAGGCTCTGACTTTGTATAAGGATGCAAATGCTTTAATTGACCGAATTGTAGAAGAAGATCTACTCAAGGCAAAGGCCGTCATTGGCTTTTATCCGGCTGCAGCTGTAGGCGATGATATACTTCTTTACGACGATGAAGAGGAAAAGAAGGTATTAACCAAATTTCATTTTCTGCGGCAACAAAGCAGGAAAAGAACCGGACAGGTCAATAGTTGCCTATCTGATTTTATCCGCCCGGAAAAGGTATCCGGTACAGATTATATGGGCCTCTTTGCAGTTACTGCAGGAATTGGAATAGAAAAGATGATTGAAGAATTTGAACAGAATAATGATGAGTATAATATAATTCTGGTCAAAGCTGTTGCCGATCGTCTTGCTGAAGCTTTCGCAGAAAGGATGCATCAAAGAGTAAGAACAGAGTTCTGGGCCTATGCAGATACCGAAGACCTGAATAATGAGCAACTCATTCAGGAAGAATACCGCGGAATCAGGCCTGCCCCGGGCTACCCGGCCTGCCCGGATCACACGGAAAAGATCACTTTATTTGACCTGCTCAAAGTAGAGGAAAACATAGGAATTCGTTTAACCGAATCTTGTGCAATGTACCCGGCATCATCAGTGAGTGGGTTTTATTTCTCTCACCCCGGATCCTCATATTTCCGAGTTGGAAACATAGCAAAGGATCAGGTTGAAGATTATTCAAGAAGAAAAGGGCAGTCGGTAGAAAAAACCGAAAAATGGCTGGCATCAATTATCGATTATAATCATTAAACATGAAGATCACCGAACATCTTAACACCGCAAAAGACACGCTATTCTCATTTGAAGTACTGCCTCCTTTAAAAGGGCAGAATATCAATTCATTGTTTGATCACATGGATCCGCTGATGGAGTTTAAACCTCCTTTTGTGGATGTTACCTACCACCGAGAGGAATATGTTTACAAAAAAAGGGATAACGGACTGCTGGAGCGGAAAACGGTCCGAAAGAGACCCGGTACGGTCGGTATATGTGCTGCCATACAGAATAAATATAAGGTTGATGCTGTCCCGCATATAATCTGTGGTGGATTTACCAGAGAAGAAACTGAAAATGCACTTATTGATCTCAATTTTCTGGGAATAGAAAATTTACTGCTGATCCAGGGAGACAGCAGGTCTCCTGAAAAAAGATTTGTCCCGGAGCCGGATGGTAATGAATATGCCTCAGACCTTATCGAACAGGTAGTTAACTTAAACAAAGGAGAATACCTGGATGACGAGATTCAGAATCCGACTGCTTCCAATTTTTGTATAGGGGTCGCAGGATACCCGGAAAAACATTTTGCGGCACCAAACCTGGATACTGATCTGAAATACCTGAAAATGAAGGTGGATCTCGGGGCCGATTATATTGTAACTCAAATGTTCTTTGATAATAAGGTTTACTTTGATTTTGTTGAGAAGTGCAAAGCGAAAGGAATTGATATCCCGATCATACCCGGTATAAAGCCTATTACCTCCAAAACACATACCAGCATACTCCCACAGATGTTCAGTGTTGATCTTCCTTACGAACTGAGTAAAGAGCTGGATAGCTGTAAAGATAATGATGCAGCCAAAGTAGTGGGTACGGAATGGGCGATCGAACAGTGTAAAGAACTTATAGACTACGGAGTACCCGTGCTTCACTTCTATTCTATGGGAAGGTCAAATCCGGTGTATGAAGTGGCAAAAGCCTTGTTTTAAAAGACAACTAGTCCAGCAGGTTTTCTTCGCTGATTATCTTGTTTCTTAGGGCGTTGTATTTCTCAATACTGGCTGGGCGAAGGTCTGTGACTACTGTGCCTGCGATCTTATCATGTATTCCCTGACGATTTGCATCCCAGAAGATCTGCATAAAGCCCAGAAGGCCTGTAGCCAGTCCGGCAAAATAACCGCCGAATCGCTCAAAAGAGTACCATAATCCAATAGATTGTTTGTTCAGCCTTACTACCCGAATGCTTAATACTTTTTTTCCGATTGTCTGACCTTTAAAGGTAGCAAGACATAAGACGAAATAGACCCCAATCCAGCCTACGCTCAGTCCAAAATCCGAGGCAGCAGCAGATACTATTCTCTTAAAGGACGGATTGGCGATTTGCTCATCCAGTTCCTCATTCTCTTGTATTAGGTTACTTTTATCAAGAAGCAATTCTCTTATTTTCTTGTCTTTTGCTTTAAGCTCTGGTCCAGCCAGAACCGGATAGATGTCAGCGATCAGGGAATCCATCGCTGTGGTATCACGTACGCTGATCGCAAATCCAAGATCACGCAGGCTTAGAATGAACTGATCAGTATATATCTCATCAGAAATTACATAGTCACTATTTCTTGAGTCAGCAAGTTTTGAGATTAATTGCAGACCCAGATTCTCGAGTTGATCAACCTTAGTATCAGAATCACTATTCTGAACTTCTGATAACTGCTGCCCCAGTTGACCCCAGTCAATATCAGCGTTTTGAGCGGTAATAACCTGGCTGGATGAAATATCTGCCTTATTTTTGTCGGCATCGGTAATAACAATTGTCAAAACAAATACTCCGATGGAGAGAAATGACGCAGTACCAAATTGCAACAGGTTTTTCCACCAGATAGCACTTCGTTCTCTAATGGCAAGCCAAAAGAAAAGAATAGATGCAGCTACAGCAAGGAATAGGGAACCCAATGCGGTAAGAACGGATGCCACCAGAAGATCCAGAAGTAATGCCGCAAGTCTTCTTTTCGGAGTTGCAAGGGGGAGCCCTAAAAGCTCAGGGTGAACCTCAAATGCATAAGGTGTGACGATCTGTTTAGGATCTTGTTCCATAATTTATTGATGAGTTACAAAAGGATTATATAGAATCAGCCCTAAATAAAAAAGGAGCTTTCACGAAGTAAAAGCTCCTTAAGCGTTGTGTCATGGGTCAGAATTTAATTCCGTACGCATCAACCACTTGTTCATAATTAGTATAATCGATGCCTTTACCCATTTTAAGTCTGGATGGAGGAATGGCTACCACTCTCAGCACGTCACCGTCAAAAAGCTGAGCATTGGCAGCATTGTTATTTGCGATTTCGCCTTCAACAATCAGGTTGAATGTTTCTATATCGAAACTATATCTGAGTACGACCAGATCACTTTCAAAAGGAACAGACAGCGGGAGTGATTGCCATGCAGTAGTTCCCTCAAACCTGATGTAACCCAATACCAGACCTTCATCTACTGTTGCCACATCCAGATTATCCCAACCGTATTCAGCAACAGAGATATATTCGTCTTCGATCACAAAATCACTTGCCTGTATTTGAATCGTACTTGTGTAAATCTCAACGGTGCCATCACGGCCAGGAGGGCCTGCAGGACCTTCATCTCCGACTATACATGAACTTATAAATAGGGAAGAAATAAGAAGTGAAGATAATAATAGACTTTTCATGATGTCTCCGTTAGTGTTTGTTTAAAAGCTCTTGGTTGAATCTATTGTACTGATGTTAACATTCATATCACATCTTTGGGTTAGGCAATTCATGTGATGCATTGAATAAAAAAAGCCTCTGCGTTAGGGCAGAGGCTTAAATGAATATCTAATATATGATCAGAAGAAGTTATGATAAATATACATACCGGTTGCAATGATCATGAAGTTCAGAATACTGAGCGGTAGTAACCTGCTCCAGCCTAACTTCATAACCTGGTTGTATTTAAATCTTGGAATAGTCCATCGTACCCAGATAAATACAAAGCACCAGAATACCACCTTCAATGAAAACACACTTACGTCCAGTATGCCTTTGATCAGAGGATCAAGTTCGGGTAACCAGTATCCGGCAAAGGGCAGGTGATAACTACCGAAAAAGAATGTTGTGATCAGAATACTGCCAATGAATACATGCATGTATTCAGCTAAAAAGAACATTCCGAATTTCATACCAGAGTATTCTGTGTGAAATCCACCAACGAGTTCCTGCTCAGCTTCTACCAGATCGAAAGGAGTTCGGTTAGCTTCTGCAAAGGCAGCAATAATGAATATGATCGCTCCGATCGGGTTAATAAAGACGTTCCACAGATGTTCCTGAGAAGCTGCAATATCAACCATACTCAGTGACCCTGCTACCAATACTACGGAAGCAACAGCCATACCCATCGGAAGTTCATAACTGATCATTTGAGCAGCAGCTCTTAAACCACCGAGCAGAGAATATTTACTATTCGACGACCATCCGGCCAGAGTGACGCCATATACTCCCAGAGAAGCTACAGCGAGTATGTATAACACTCCTGCGTTGATGTCGGTTACGTATAAATTTTCACCAAATGGAATAACAGCGACACTCATAAGAGCTGTGATGACCGGTATCATCGGGGCTACAGAGTGCAGAACCTTGTATCCCTGAGCCGGTGTGACATCCTCTTTAAGCAACAGCTTAACTACATCAGCTAATGGCTGAAAAAGTCCGAAGGGTCCAACCCGGTTGGGTCCAACCCGGTTTTGGATAAAGGAAGCTATTCGTCTTTCAGCATAAACTAAAATGGCCGCTGAATTTAGATAGCTGATCATTCCGACCGCTAATACCGCCACCCAGGTGGGTAGAAAAAATAATCCGAAAATATCGATTCCGCCTGAACTCATTTATGCAGTTGCCTCCTCTTTGTTGGCAGCATTCAGCTGAATGCCCATTTCATCATCCATTCTTTCAAAACTGACCTGACTGAAAGCAGGTACGTTTTCTGAGATCTCATTCATGATCTCTCGTGAAGAACCAAACTGAATATTCAGATTAAGTCTGTCACTCAGGTGATTCATCAATTCCCATACAGGTAAACAGTCGATCTTATTGTCTTCGGTAACCCAGTTGTCAAAGTTGGTTCCGTAACGGTCGAGTCTGCCTTCTGACATCTCCAGATTCAAACTTCGGTTGGTATAGCGAGTTTCCTTGGCAGGGAAGGATCTCTGAATCCTGTGCTCAACATTCACATAGCTGGATGCATGTTCAGCAATACAGGTGACCGGTATAACAAGGTCGGCTGTTGCACTGCTGTCACATTCATTCGTTGACATGAAGACGGTGTAAGTGTCTTTTAGATCATCTGATGACAATACACCGCGATCGATCAATTCATCAGCAAGCATAATTACCACTTTTGCCTTGCTAACTTTTTCTTTGATCTGATCTTCTCCGGTTTCTTTATAACCCAGCATCCTGACTCCGGTAGTATTAGGTGCCTGATCGTCTGTCAGAAGGAAATCATCACCTTTACCATTTTCTATGTGTGGATTGAAAACAAAATCATTGACTCCATAAAGATTCATGATCTTCATCAGAGAATAATTTTCCTCCACAGATGCATGACCGGAACCGATTACCAGTATGTCTTCATTGGTATGAGATTCAAGAGTTTCAGCCAGGGTTTCAATAGCATTATTCCAGCTGGTTTTGGAAGTATTATTACCATCCAGCTTAATAGAAGGACGTGATATGCGGTTCTCATTGAATCGTCGGTAAGCATTTCTGCCTTCATCGGCCATCCAGTGACCGTTTACTGCTTCATTATATCGTGGGGTAATACGTAAGATCAGGTTATCACGAGTCCACAGATCAACATTGGTACCTTTCCCGTTCGTGATATCGATACTCGGGGTCTGGTTCATTTCCCATACCCGGGCTTTAAACCTGAAATCAGTAGATGTAAGAGCACCTACAGGGCAGATGTCCACAGTATTCATTGAATACGGATCATCAAATTCCTGTCCGGGAGCAGTGATCGGATAGTTTTTGTCGCCACGTGCAGTTATTGTAAGCTGATTCGTTTCACTGATCTCTTCAGTGAACCTCACACACCGGGTACAGTTGATGCATCTTTCGGCATCAAGAGTAACACGTGGGCCTAGTTGAATTCTCTTTGGTTTATGGACCTTTTTGACCTCAAAACGGCTTCCTTCGGGTCCATATTTATAGGTCTGTATCTGTAGCGGGCATTCACCTGCCTGGTCGCATATAGGGCAATCCAGCGGATGATTGATCAGGATGAGCTCCATGGTATCTTTCTGAGCTCTTGCAACTTCTTCACTGCTTTCCTGTGTATGTACTACCATACCATCCTGCATATCCATACTGCAGGATGTCTGCATTTTCGGGAACCATCTGATGACCCGTTCGCCGTTCTCATCCAGTTCGTATTCACCGGTTTCCTGATTCTTGACCGGGGTTCCGACCTTCACGTAGCACTGCCGGCAGTTTGCCGGGGCACTCATAGCAGGGTGGTAACAGAAAAAGGGAACTTCTTTGCCCTGATCCAGAATGAATTGAAGAAGCTTCGGCTTACCTTCAAATTCGTATCTCGTACCGTCTATAAATATTTCTGACATATATACTGTTGTTTATGCTACTGCGTGAACACTTTTCTTGCAGCGGGCTTCAAATTCATCTCTGAAACGCTCAATGGTATATCGTACCGGCCATGCAGCTGCATCTGCCAGTGCACAAATGGTTCTGCCTTCCATTTGAGTAGTAAGATCCAGTAATAGGTCTAGGTCTCTTATCTCACCTTCTCCATTTCTGATCTTAAGTAATATCTTCTCCAGCCAGCCTGTACCTTCACGGCAAGGAGTACACTGACCACAGGATTCATGGTGATAGAAATGAGAAATTCTCCACAATGTCTCGACCATATCAGTGTCTTCATCCATTACGATCATTCCTGCAGTTCCCATCATGGAACCGGCCTCACGAAGACTATCAGCATCCATTGAAACACCTTCCAGGCTGTCTCCACGGAGTACAGGAGTTGATGAACCACCGGGTATCAGTGCCTTGACTTTCTTGCCATTTCTCATGCCACCGGCGACGTCATTGATCAGATCCATGATCGGTACACCGGTAGGCAACTCATATACACCAGGCTGATTTACATGACCTGAAATACCGTAAAGTACAGGCCCGGGATGACTTTCCGCACCGATTCCCCTGAACCAGTCGGCTCCATTGTTGATCACACCCGGTACATTCGCCAGTGTCTCAATGTTATTAATGGTAGTGGGTCTTCCCCAAAGTCCTTTCTGAGCAGGGAAGGGAGGTTTAACTCGTGGGTATCCTCTTTTTCCTTCCAAAGACTCAAGCATAGAGGTTTCTTCTCCACAGATATAGGCACCGGCTCCGCCAGTGACATGAAACTCAACACTGAAGTCAGATCCGCAAATATTCTTTCCTATAAAGCCTTTGTCATATGCATCCTGCAGTGCTTTTTCCATCATCTTTATCCATGAATAATATTCACCACGGATATATACATAAATAGTAGTGACCTCCATTGCATAAGCAGCGATCAGGGCTCCTTCAATGAAAAGGTGGGGATTATATTCGAATATCTTTCGGTCTTTAAAAGTACCAGGTTCTGACTCATCACCATTGCAGGCAAGATATCTGGGTCCGCCGTCAGGCTTTGGCATGAATGACCATTTCAGCCCTGCATTAAAACCGGCACCACCACGACCTTTGATATTGGCATCTTTGACCTCATTGATCACCTGTCCGGGTGACCAGTCATTTTCATTAACTACTTTTTTAAGTGCTTCGTAACCACCATTCTTGATATACACATCGATATCCTGAAGATTAGGAATATCAGGTATAAGAACAGGAGTAAATGATTTCCAGTCTACAGCCATTATACTTTTCTTTCTTTAAAATGAGGCATTCCCACAGACTCGAATTTCGGCATCTTACCGTCCTTCAGAGATTCTATGACCATATCTAATTTGTCTTCCGTCAGGTGATTGACATATACATCATTGGTGATCTGCATCATTGGGGCATATCCGCATGCACCCAGGCATTCTACTGATTGAATTGAAAACATTCCGTCATCCGTAGTCTCACCAGCTTTGATTCCCAGCTTGTCCTCCAGATAATGTAGCATTTCATAACCGCCACACAGCTGGCAGCTAGTAGTTGTACATACATCCAGCACATATTTACCCATTCTATTCTTATAGTATTGGGTATAAAAACTGGCTACACCATGGACATGTGAATCAGGCAGATCCAGAGTTTTTGCCACAAGACGCTGAACCGGAGCTTCAACATGCCCGAAACGTCGTTGGGCTACCCACAAAACAGGTAAAGTTGCCGCCATATCGGTCGGAAACTTGGCCTTGATGGTCTCGATCTCTTGTAGGTCTTCCTTCGTAAATTCTAAACTTTGTTCTTCCATTTATTTATCTGCTTCACCCATTACCGGGTCAATTCCACCTATAATTACTACGGTATCCGCAACCATTTCTCCATCGAGGATATTCTCAAGCACCTGCAGATTACGAAAAGAAGGAGCATTGATCTTTAATCTCCATGGGTGTCCAGTACCGTCACTTTGGATATAGTATCCTAACTCACCTTTAGGCGATTCCACTGCATGATAGCACTCAGCTCCTGCAGGAGGGCAAATACCGGTGTCTGTCATCATAAAATCGTGGATCATTCCTTCCATTGAATAATATACTTCGTCTTTCGAAGGATAAGCCTGTTTAGCATTATTTGTTCTTACAGGGCCTTTCGGCATTTTTTCAAGACACTGACGAATGATCTTAATGCTTTCCTGCATTTCTTCCATTCTCACGAAATAGCGAGCCAGGTTATCACCCTCCATTCTGGTAGGTACTTCAAAATCGACCTGATCGTATTTCAGGTAAGGAGAAATGATCCTTTGATCCACGGCATAGCCTGCAGCCCTGAGTACCGGACCGGTCGCACCGAGATCCAGTGCCTGATCTGTTGGGAGTACACCAACGTTTTCATTTCTGTCAATAAACAACCTGTTGCGGTCTAAAAGCTTATGCCAGTCAGCTAACTCATTAGGAAAGGAATTAATGAATTCCTTAATGAGACCGGTAGCACTATCGGTCAGATCGTTTGCGACTCCGCCAATACGGGAGTGTGATACGGTGAACCGGTGACCGGCTACTTGGTCGAAAATATCATAGATCTTTTCCCTTTCTTTAAAGGTCCAGATAAAGAAAGAGATCGCGCCGGCATCCATTACCATGGTCCCTAACCAAAGGAGGTGGGATGATATTCGTGCAAGCTCACATCCGATCATGCGGATGTACTGTGCCCTTTCAGGTACTTCTACCTGAGCCAGCTTTTCAACAGCAGTACATAACGCTACGTTATTACTGTAAGGAGATAGGTAATCCATGCGGTCTGTGTAGGGCATGAATTCCTGATAGGTCTTATTTTCGGCTATCTTTTCAACCCCTCTGTGCAGGTAACCTACATCCAGTTTGGTCTTTTCTATCTGTTCGCCTTTCAATTGAAGAACCAGACGAAGTACACCATGAGTAGCCGGGTGCTGAGGACCCATGTTGAGGATCATCTTGGAATTCAGCGGGTCGTCACTGTCGATCTCCTCGATGGTGGTGTGCTTATCTTCTAGACTCTGATATATTTTCCGCTGATGTTCTTCAAAGAATTGCGGATTTACTTTGCTGTTAATGTCTTTCAGTATACTCATGCCTTACTCCGTGTCTGGGGTTGTATTTGGCAGTTCAATCGATCCCGGTATCCCCAACAGAGGAAATTCTTTTCTGAGAGGGAAATACTGGAAATCATCAGGCATGTAGACTCTGCGTGGGTCCGGATGATTATTAAATCTGATACCAAACATATCATATACTTCTCTTTCTAACCAGTTAGCACTTCGGTAGACAGAGAAGAGAGATTCCAGTACTGGTTCTTCTTCAGGAACTCGGACTTTAAGAAAGATCCGGTCCTGTGTTCTTAGATTCAGGATGTTATAAAGGACTTCAAATCGTTCTTCCGATGTGTAGCGATCTACTCCGATAATGTCTGAAAGAAAGATGAAGTGATATTCTTCTTTGGCAAACTTTACAATGTCGAGCAAAGCATCCGCTTCCACTCTGATGTAAGTGTGCCCACTGGCATTATAGACTTCAATAAGCTTTTCGGAATAAGATTCCGTAAGGCCGTCTACCAGTTTCTGTACGCTTTCGGTTAATTCTAAACTCATAGTATATGTGATCAGGTGTCGAGTAGAACTGAATGTTCGTTCTTAATTTTATCCTGAATTTTCATCAGTGCATGAATGACTGCATCAGGTCGGGGAGGGCAACCGGAAATATAAGCGTCTACCGGAAGAAAATTATCAACTCCCTGAACGACTCCGTAGCAGCGGTGCATTCCACCGGTTGAAGCACAAGCCCCCATAGCTATACACCATTTAGGATCAGGCATCTGATCCCAGATCCTTCGGATTGCATGTGACATCTTGTAAGTGGTCCATCCGGCTACGATCATTACGTCGCTTTGGCGCGGTGAAAACCTGAAAACCTCAGATCCGAATCTTGATACATCATACCTGGGACCTGCAAAGGCCATCATCTCGATCGCACAACAGGCAAGACCCATTGGCATAGGCCATGCAGCGTTAGCACGAGCCCAGTTGGTAAGAGCATCAATTTTTGTTGTTAAATATCCTTCGCCTAATGCTGATTCAATTCCCATAGGTGATTATGATTTAAATTGTTTCAGGTCCCAATCAAGTGTTCCTTTCTTAAGGGTATAAAGGAGACCTACAAATAACATTACAATGAATACCATCATGGCTACAAAAGTTCCGAATCCAAGGTCCAGATATCGAACCGCCCATGGGTATATAAAAACGACCTCGAGGTCAAAGACTATAAATTCCATGGCGACCAGGTAAAAACTAATGGAATATCTTTCCCTGGCTTCACCTACAGGGTCCATGCCACTTTCGTAGGGGTTAAGCTTATTTTTGTTCGGACGGTAGGGGCCAAGCACCCGGGATAAGGTTAGCAATACCAAAGCCAGGAATATTGCTATAACCGCCAGAATAAGTATCGGAAAATAATTATCGAGCATGTGAAATAAAGCTAAAATTATCAGGTAAAAAAGTTACCCTGCTTGTTTTGCAATGTCAATGTAAACGGGCCTGAATATAGGCTTTATTTAGCTTTATGTGGAACAAAAATTCCGGGATTTTTGAAATAATCCTTCAGCCGGACCTTACTGAAAATGTTTCCTTTAATTTGGTTTAAGACTTGATAAAAAATCGTTACTTTTTCGTTGAATTCATTCTCACTATAAGATATTTGTTTTGAGCAAAGTATTAATGGAGATACTAGGTCTGTCAACCAGTCCGAGCAGCGGCGGAGCTTATGCCTTAATATTATCCGAGTCGGAAGGAGGCAGAAGACTACCCATCATTATAGGTTCATTTGAAGCGCAGGCCATAGCTCTTGAGCTGGAGAATATTAAGCCACCCCGCCCGATGACTCACGACCTGCTGAAAAATCTTGTTCTGAGTTTCGATGCCGAATTCAAGTACGTTCTCATCAACGAATTGAGTGAAGGAACTTTTTATGCTCAGATCGTTTTTGACCGGGATGGTGAACTTGTTGAGATCGACGCAAGACCAAGTGATGCAATAGCTCTTGCTGTCAGATTCCGAGCTGATATTTTTGTAAACGAAGAAGTATTAGATGAGGCCGGGATCTTCACCGAACCAAATGAGCAAACGCTTGAAAAAGCACTCGCAGAGGAAGAAGCAGCTCCGGGAGAAAAAGAGCTTTCTCAACTGGAGCAACTGGAGAACGAATTAAAGACTGCGATCGAAACTGAAAACTATGAAAAGGCCGCAAAGATCCGCGACCGCATTCAAAAAATGAAAGGCTGATCTGTGGAAATTGACCACTGTTCTTTTGAACATCTACCATTCTCAACATTATTTAAGACCTATATAAATAAATTCAGTGAACTGAGGGATTTCTATAATTATGATCCTTTTGACGACCAAAGTATTCTGGATCGGTCAGAATTTCTGAATGACTACAATTTGAGAGAAGAACTGATCGAAGCATTATCAGTTTATCATAAGGATCTGTGCATTTCAGATAATCAGAAAGAGCAGCTCACTAAATTTGCCAATGTAGACAGCAGAGTTGTTGTAACAGGTCAACAGACAGGATTGTTCGGGGGACCACTATTCACGGTTTACAAGACGCTGACCACCATTCTTCTCGCCCGAAAAATGGAGTCGATAACCGGTAAACCGGTAGTGCCGGTTTTCTGGATTGCAGATGAAGATCATGATTTCGATGAGATCGCATGGGCCGGTGTGCTTGGCAGAGATGACTATCATGCAGTTACTCTGGATCAGCAGGGGTCAGGTAAACCGGTTTCAGAAGAGATCATAGGATCAGATTTCAATAAATTTGAATCAGAATTCTGGGATCATTTACCTGATACAGATTTTACGGATTCATTAAAAAAGCAGTTAGCGGAAAACTACCTGTCCGGGAATACCTTTTCAGCCTCTTTTGCTCAGTTTATTTGTGAACTTTTCGCTGATCAGGGAATCCTGATTGCAGGAAGCCAGCACAAAGTCTTCAAAGATCTGAGTAAAGAGGTTATTAAGAAATCTGTAACGGAATGTGATAAGATCTTTGAGGCTATAGAGACGAAAAGTCAGCAGATTGCCGGGAAGTATCATCAGCAAGTGCAAAATGGGGATACCAATTTATTTTACCTGGACCATGATAAGAAGCGTGTCAAGATACATAGAGATGGATCTGTATTTACTGCCGGAGATGATAGATGGTCGGAAGATTCACTGATTAAAGAGATCGAAAGCAGACCTGAGAGATTTTCACCGAATGTATTTCTCCGTCCGGTAATTCAGGATCATTTATTTCCTACCATAGGATATGTGGCAGGTCCGGGCGAAACAGCCTACTACGGGCAGATGAAAGAAATGTATCCGGTTTTTGGAATGGAAATGCCGGTTATATATCCAAGATTAAGTGCTACTATCCTGGAATCCGGTATAGAAAGAATACTGGAAAAACTTCCATTTGAGCTGTGGGACTATGGGCAGAGAATTGAAGATCTGGAATCTGCATATGTTGAAAAAGCAGAAACGATCGATGTGGAATCCGTATTCGGTAAGTGGATGAATGGAATCAAGGAATTGACTCCCGATGCCAGAGAGAAGATCAATGAAGTTGATCCTACTTTGGATGGAACCGTGGGTAAAACGGAATCCCAGTTTCTGAATGAGCTTAACAAGTTGAAGGGCAGAGTTTACCGCTCGATCAAAGAACAGGAAAAGATACAGATCAACCGCATTGAGAAGATCAAAGTAAACTTATTCCCTGATGGCGGTTTGCAGGAGAGATCAGTTTCACCGGTATACATAATGAACAAATACGGCCCCGGGATTTGGGATGAACTGGCCGATCAGCTGGAAAAAAATGACCTGGATCTAAGCAAGCATTATATCATAAAATTATAATGGATATCAGTAAGCGTAAGACTGAACTCCGGTCTCTTGCAAGAACCCTTAGGGATGAGGTAAGTCAGGATGAGTGGAGGGATAAAAGCAACCGGATCAAAGAACTATTCCTTTCCTCAGATCTTTTCTCAAACGCAGAGCGTATTCATTCTTATGTTTCCATGAATGAGAGGAAAGAAGTTGACACTTTAGGGATCATTGAGCATATACTTGTGAGTGAAAAGTCACTATGTGTACCTGTTACGGATTTCAATGATATCAGTATGCGTCATTTCGAGATCGACTCACTCGATGATTTTAAAATGAATGAATGGGGCATTAAAGAGCCAGGTAAGGAAGGTCAGGAAAGAACCGCAGATCAATTCGACCTGATCATTGTTCCTTTGCTTGCTTCGGATATAGGAGGAAACAGGCTTGGATACGGGAAAGGGTTTTATGATCGCTTTCTGAAAAAAACCAGAGCAATTAAAGTGGGACTGGTCTTCGATAATTTTATATTCAGTGAAATACCAACAGATGAACATGATCAGAGTTTGGATTATCTGATCACGGAAAAGTCTGTAATTAAGACGAAACATTGAGCAGTTGATATCGTAGGGGGCATCGGAGGATAAATTATGACAGAACAAAGCAGACAAAAAACAGCATCCAAAACAGGGGCAGCCACACTCGAGTTTAATGAGTTTGACCTGCAGACGACCATGCAGGATTTTCTTAAAGAAGAGGAAAAAGAAACCGGCAAGGGCATTTGGAATATTGCAACGATCTCAGGCATGGTCATGCTCTTTCTGGGGCTCTCTTTTGTTTTACAGTGGATAGGTCTTCCCATTGGGGCCGGTTTTGCATCCTTTGTGGAAGGAGCAGTATCAGCGCTTCCACTAATTGGCGGGGCATTGGTTACCCTGATCGGTTTTGGTTACCTGGTTGGTGACCGTAAAAAAGAACGTAAAGCACGAAGGCAAAAGAAGAAAGCTGAGAAACAACGAAGGAAATCAAACTACAGTGATATTCACGGAGCAGAGGAGGTAAAGAATACCGGTTCTGGTATTAATAATGATCTTAATCGCTCCTCAACCTCTTCGTTCAGGAAAAGCAGTACGGCATCTTCCAGCTCTGCAAATTTTGATACTTTCGGGTACCGCCAAAGCCGAAAGCTTATGAAAAGTCGGAGCGACAAAAAATGGGCAGGAGTATGCGGAGGATTGGCTAAATATTTCGGTATAAGCTCCACTGTGGTTCGTTTTATCTTTGTCGCCGCGTTCTTTATGGGCTATGGCGCCAGTTTACTGATCTATTTCGGGTTATCGCTGGCGATGCCTAAAGAGCCTATAGAATTTATGGACGATTTCAATTACTAGGCTTTATTATCGGTCTTTTTCAATCCCCAAGACTTCCTATATTATCGGCCGAATCATTTAAGCAAAAGAGTACATGCTAATTACGTTTGAAGGGATTGACGGAAGCGGTAAGTCTACACAGATCGGACTCCTCAGAGAAGCATTAGAAAAAGAGGGGCTCGAAGTATCAGTATTTCGTGAGCCTGGCGGATCTGATGTCTCAGAAATGATAAGGGGAATTCTGCTGAATCCTGAACTTGAGATCGATCCGGTCACTGAACTGTTATTGTTTTCGGCTGCAAGGTCCCAGTTAGTAGCAGAACAGGTAAATCCACTTCTTAAAGAGAATAAGATCGTTATTCTGGACCGTTTTTATGATTCTACGATCGCTTATCAGGGTTATGGCAGAGCATCATTACCGTTAGAACAGATACAGCAGATCAATACGATCGCTGCTCACTCATTAGTTCCTGATCTGACTTTCTATATCAAGTTGAGCAGAGAAGATGCTGAAGAACGTATCAGTCATGTACGCAAAGACCGAATGGAGAGTGCGGGAGAATCATTTTTTGATAAAGTCATTGAAGGCTTTGATCATCTGGCTGAGAATGAGACCCGATTTGTTACGGTCAATGGACTTCTGCCGGTTCAAGAAATTCACTCCCAGGTACTCCAGAAGGTTCTTCAGCAACTATAGTACCCTTCAGGTCCGGTTTTATCCAGTTAAAAAGTGCCGGAAGCAGGATCAGATCCGCAAACAGTGCTATAAATATGGTGCTTCCAACCAATATTCCCATCAATGTAGTGGAAGTGAACTGAGAGGTTATTAAAGAACCGAACCCGGCCAGTAAGATCAGACTGGTAATGATCATTGCTCTTCCGGTTTTTTGAGTAGTTAAAGTAAGAGCTTCCTGAAGAGTGGCACCCCGTTTGAGTTCTACCCTGAATCGGGCCAGGTAGTGAATGGTGTCATCAACCGCTATTCCGAATGCGATCGTAAAGATCACGGCGGTTGAAGGTTTGATATCGATCCCAAAATAACCCATGATGCCGGCTATCATAACCAATGGAAGGATATTAGGAATCAGGGATATGAGAACCATTTTTAAGTCTTTGAACAGCAGGGCCATTACAATGGATATACAGATAAAGGCAAGACCAATACTGGATGCCAGCGACCAGACCATTTTGCCTACCAGATCGGCACTTAATACGGTAGATCCGGTAATAATGATCTCTTCATCACCGGGCTGCTCACTTAGGTAGTCCCTTACGGAAGCACGGATCTCATTTATTCTCTGAGACCCGGCATCGATGGTTTGGGCTGTGAGCCGGACCTTGCTGTAATCGAAATCAGTCAGATTACTTAGTGCTTCTACGCCATTTATTTCCAGTAAGAGTATATATTGTGCAATAAGGGCCGGATCCTGCGGTATAGGGTTGATCGAATGATCTTCCGGAGCCATGGTTTTATGTATCTGAGACAGAAGGGTCACCAGTGAGTTGGTGCGTCGTATCTCCGGATAACTCAACAGGTGATCTTCAAGTCTGCTGATCTTCTGAAGCAGACCGGGATCATATATACCCTCAGGGTTATCAGTATCAATGATTACTTCCAGCGGGAAAATAGGAGCGAGATTATCCGAAAAAAACTGACTGTCCTTTATAAGTTCAGAGTCCCTGCTTACATCATCAAATACTCTGCCATTCACTCTTAGCTGAGACATTCCAAAACCAGTCAACAAAATGATAAGACCTGATACGACAACGATCTTTTTGTAGTTCCGCTGATTGAAATAAGAAAGTCTTAAAAGCCATTTTCCCATAAACGGATAAAGCTTTCCTCCGTTATCCTGGAAGACTTTTCTGGAGCCTGAAAATTTAAGAATAGCAGGGAGGAGGGTGATGGTCACCACATAGGCAATTAGCACTCCTACCGCAGTGTAGATACCGAATCGTCTCATAGGTATCACGTTGCTGGTCAGCAGGGTACCAAAGCCGATTGCGGTGGTAATACTGGTCAGAAAGGTTGCTGATCCAAGAGTAAGCATCATCTCGATGATCGCTTTCTTTCTTTTCATCCCGTTCTGAATGGCATCATCGAATTTTGAGATCATATGAATACTATCAGCTACACCAACGCAGAGGAGTATAGGGGCAATGGTGGAACTCATGATCTCAAGATATCCTCCTGTCAGGGTAATTGTCGCGATCGTGAATAAGACGGTCAGCCACACAATGATCATCGGGAGCAAAATACCCCATTTGCTGCGATACAGATACCATAAGAATGCAATGATCAATGCGGATGAAAAAGCGATATAGAATATAACCTCCTGATTCAGGATCGATACATACTGGTTCCTGAAATACGGGATGCCGCTGATCTTGAAATCTATTGATGGATAATCAGCTAAAACTCTATTAAGGTCTTCAGTGATCTGAGATCTGGTTGAATAGGAATTATTCCCTTCATCAATGGATAAGTAGATGGCGGTAGTATTCAGGGAATCATTGATCATGAGTCCCGAGAGGATAGGATCCTGAGCGATTTTTATTCCGACAGATCGATTTTGTGAAGCAAGAGAGTCCTCATCAAGATATCTGTTGAACTGCAGAGTATTATTGATATTCCTGATCTCTTCGGCGGACCACAGACTCCGGACATCCGTTATGTTAGGTATGACGGCGACAGAGTCCGTAATAGCCTTAAGGTCCAGGAGTACATCACGGCTGAAAAGGGAGTCAGAGCGGAAACCCACCATCATGATATTATCATCCCGGCCAAAGTCCTCTTCCAGCAGACGGTAATACTGTACGGTCTGATCGTCTTTAGGGTAAAAATTTTCCAGGTTGAAGTCCGTTCTGATCTGTGAGGCAGGGTAGAGGGAGGCGGCTACCAGCACGATAAAGAGCCCAATGAATAAGCGGGGGTGCTTAATTAAAAACTCGGCAAACTTGTGCATTCAGGGAGACTTGGATTAAGATCTTGACATTTCCCCTGTAAAATGCAAAACCGGTACCGTTTCGTTCGTCTGACTTAGAAACTAATTATCCGGAGTCCAGATATCGAAAACTACTACAGAATCGGAAGGATTCTGAAAGGTCAGTCGGTCGAATGTACCGAAGGTCTTTTGCTGAGGCTGGAGATCCGTACCGGTAATTTCTTCGGTAAAGATCTCGTCAGCAGCGTAGATCCGGAAGTACACTTCGTACTCCGGAACGGTTATAGAATTACTGTTATTGGTGATCTCGTAGTCTACCTGTACGTAGTTACTGTCGTCCTGAACATAATTATAAACACGGTTTATATTGGCACTGACAGCATTTGACTGGCTTTCGGCTTCCTCAACTTCTTTGAGTACTATATTTACGATATTCCAATCATAACGCCTGACGTTAATGTTGACCGTTCGGGTTTCATACCCTGCTTTTTCAGCCCTTACAGTTACAGTACCAATGGGAATATCTCTGCTTTCCAGATATCCGTTTCCGTCTGTTCTTAGTGATATAGATGGAGGAGTGGTAGTTAGTAATACACCGCCTAATCTTGAGGTGGTGCCATCCGCATTTTCTGCAAAGATCGTAAAAGCCACTTTCCCCGTAACGTTTGGTTCAACGGTATCCTTGGCACAGGATACAAATACTAGACTGAGAACAAGTATTAATAATTTTTTCATTGAGAATAAGAGTGAATTTAATTTTGGTTGTAATCTATGATCAGCTGCATCGCGTCTCCGGTCTGGGAAATATTCAATGGAATGCTTCCTATACCGAACTCTACCAGTGTATTGTTCATACCGGATTGAGTTCTGTTAATGATCTGATCCGCAAGGAGCATGACACCATAGTAAGTATTGTTCTGACCTGACTGTGACAGGTTAAATTCATTATTTTCGCCCATTAACTTGAGGGTAGCTGCTAAATTGAGTCCGTTCTGCTGTATATCTACCGAATTACCGTTTCCGTAAATACCCACATTCGCATAATTATACAGACCCAGCTGAGCGATTTCGGCAGTATTATTATTTCCATAAATACTGACATCAGAGAGCCGGTTAGAGTCGCCAACAAGGTCGCTTGCATCACGACTAAATCCACCCTGGCGGAAAAAATCACTTACAAATAAGCGGCTGAATTGCTTCACAGCATCATTATGATTGATGCTGACCTGATCGGGATATATTTCTTCTCTGCCTGCCTGCGCAAATAGCAGGGAGGTGGACCCGAAAATCAATACGATAAATGTTAAGATAGTTTTCATGATCCCATTATATGATTTTTGTCTTATAGAAGACAGTGAACACTGATTAAATTCTTTTGAAAAAACCCGGGATTTTCAGGGCCCGGGATATGTTAAATTAGTTTTGTGAAATGGTTGCAGTATTGTTATTACCAGTAATATTTACGTCAGCCTGATTAAGGTTAGTAGTCTGAGTAATGGTAATTGTATTCAAGTCACCATCTACTACTACTCCATCTTTAGCATTCCACTGACCGCTAATACCGATCAGGTTATCGAATCCTGTTTGAGTCAGCAATATAGTATTGTTGTTACCTTTAATAAGGCCTGTAGCTTTATTATCGTCACCGGTAGTGGCCACTGTCAAACTATTCAAATAAGTGTTACCACCACTAATCACCCAAAGGCCCCGGTTGTTGATACCGGTTTGTGTAATCATAGAAATATTATCATCAGCACCGGATAAAATCTGAACATGGCTTCGGTTTTGTGACCCATCCTGCATCAGTGCCTGATTGTTGTTTTGGCCATCACCGATTCTATATGAAGCCCTATTGGCATTACCATTCATCTGAGTCAGGTTAACTTCATTATTTGACGAAGCATTGAAGACATCAGAGGAGGCATCATTGTTGTCACCGGCCTGATAAACGTCTACATCGTTATTATTACCTTCTATTTCTATATCTGCATTATTGAAGTCTCCATATTGCTCAACCAGCATCCAGTCATCGCCTGCACTTCCCTGGCCGGAATTACCATTATTATTACCAAGTACTTCAATATTTACATAGTTATCTGAGTGATTTCCTCCGGAAATTCCTTGTCTAACTTGTGTTTTGTTATAGGTGCCTTCCTGCCATAAGTAGGTGTCATTTCCATTAACTACCCCTCCAAATGCTACCTGGCTCACATCAGCATTGTTAAGATTTCCGATCTGGTGTATGGTAGCCGCATTCTTTTGATTGTTCTGGTATAGTCCAACGATATTATTATCACCTATTTGGTCCAAATAAAGAAAGGAAGAGGCTCTTTGAATTGCATATAAAGGATTCCCATTACCATTGATCGAGTTTTGGAGGAAGTTTCCGCCTCCAATTTGATCGATATCAGCGTCATTATTTTTCACCTGCTGTAATAATGTGGCTGTATTATTACTTCCGGATTGATTTGCTATTGCACTATTGTTGTTGTTTTCCTGTACAACCGTGGCTGAATTATTCTGTGCCAAAGTAATGGTTGAAGCAAAACATAGTGCTGTTATTAAAATTAACTTTTTCATATTACCCCCTGGTATTCAGATGCAAACCGCATCTTTTTTAAAAATTATGCTGAGTATTACCAGATTCTCAACATCATTAAATGACTTAGTCACTTAAATTCTTTAGAAAAACCTCCCCCTGATCAAAGGAGGGAGGAATAAATAAATCTTCAATTAATTTTGAATGATAGTTGCCGTATTGGTCATGCCATCCTGCATAACAGTGGCTGTTCCACCGTTTGTTTGGTCAAGCATTAAAAGGTTACCATTTCCTAGCTGTGTAACATTAAGTGTACTTCCGCCAAGTGATAGACCAAATTCACCATAAAAACCGCTTTCAAATCCCTTTATAGAGTTGTTATCACCATTCTGTGTGATAGTAGCGAATCCACCATCTTCCTGAATAAGATTGGTATAGTTAGCATTACCAATCTGGTTAAAATTCATAGTGTTGTTATTTCCGCCCTGATCTAGGTAAGCATAGTTATTATCACCATTTTGCGTAGCTGTAATAAAACTACCATCAGATGTAGATTTGGCTGATGCTCTTCCATCTAAGGTAGTTCCCTGCTGAACGATAATTCTGTTATCTAGTCCAGTTTGTAATGCTGTGGCAGTATTTACAGAAGCACTAGCGCCGCTTCCAGAGAAATTGGTGCCCTGATCTATAAATGCATAGTTGCCAGCAAAGCCATCTGGCTGTCGTACACTAGCAGTGTTACCAGAACTTGAACCACCATTTGCACCCTGGAGTATACGACTGTACTGATTATCACCACCTTGGCTAACAGTTGCTTGATCAGAATCTCCACCCTGAAAAATAAAACCCTCAGTATTTGATGAATTTTGACCGTTTCGTCCCTGTAGAATAGCAGCGAAATTATTTTCTCCGGTTGATGATTGCTCTATCTGGGCAACGTCATTAGTAGATGAGGAACCTGAAAATTCACCTTGGCGAACTACTGCAACGTTATTTAGTCCTCCTTGATTGACAGTGGCCT
This sequence comes from Balneola sp. MJW-20, assembly GCF_040811775.1. Classification (NCBI taxonomy): domain Bacteria; kingdom Pseudomonadati; phylum Balneolota; class Balneolia; order Balneolales; family Balneolaceae; genus Gracilimonas; species Gracilimonas aurantiaca. The sequence continues at coordinate 726,561 of NZ_JBFNXW010000001.1, read as the reverse complement.
CTGATCCATCTAAAGAACCATCACTACCTTGAATTAAGAGTACTTGTCCAAAGTCACCACTTTGAGTAACCGACGCAGTTGCATTAATCGATGATCCGTTACGATACCCCTGAAAAATAATAGCTCCATCACCACCATTTCCAAAGAACCCACTATTATTAGAACCCGATTGCACTAATGTAGCTATATTACCATTTGCAATACCATCTGGTCGATCAAATACGGCTACTGTTCGACCTTGAACTATAGCACCTTGGTTGTTTTCTCCTGTTTGAGTAATGGAGGCTTCATTTAATGTTCCAAGCTGCTGAATTATTGCCTCATGGCTTAGACCAACAGTGGAGTTTTGATCGATTGAACTCGTATTTTGATTACCTGTTTGATCTGTTGTTGCTGCATTATTATCACCCGTTTGAGTGGTAGTTGCGGAGTTATCCTGAGCCATCGCAACAGATGTCGCAAAACTCAGAATGGTTATTAGTATTAACTTATTCATATGTACCCCTATGTTTAGGTGGATGCAGATTTGAGCATCCATTTGTCTTGTTTTTGTTTAAGCTGAGTACTCCCGGAAGCTCAGCTGTGATCTTAAATGATCGTTTCACTTAAAATTTTCAATAAATTCCCTCTAAAGTACAGGAGGGAGCTGTTAAACTAGTTTTGAATGATGATGGATGTATTTGTTGATCCATTCTGTATTACATTTGCAATCCCACCGTTGGTCTGACTTACCAGCAAAATATTGCCGGTACCGAATTGCTCCACATTCAGTGTACTTCCGTCAACAGACAATCCACTGTATAGTGGGCCTCCGATCACGCTGCCAATTCCAAGTATGGCATTATCGTATCCATCCTGAAGGAGGGAAGCCGATGAACCATTTTCCTGGTCCAGTAACGTTAAGTTGCCATTCCCGTGCTGGTCCAGACTGGCGTAATTATTGTCCAGCCTCTGCACGATTTTGGCTTCGTTAAAGTCACCAAGCTGTTGTATGTAAGCGGTTTCTTCTGTATCCATTTGCTCGATCTCACCGCGGTTGTTATCCCCGGTTTGAGTGATTTCTGCATACAGATTTTCGTCCGTTGAGGCCCATCCTCCTATGATCTCAGCAAAGTTATCATCACCGGTCTGTGAGATCGTACCATCTACATTGATCCCGTCATTGAAAACTCCTGCCCAGTTATCATCACCCAGCTGTTCTATGATTCCTTCCATATCGGAAACGCCAAAGAACAGTCCCAGCTTACTCTTAGCTATATTACCTGAACCGGTCTGATCGATATCTGAGGTTAACCGTTCACCCGATGAGTTGGCTATAGCTAAATTAGCACTGCCTGACTGATCAACGTTGGTCACGTTGTCAGGGCCGGACTGGGTTACATTCGATGTATTAGATTGTGCCAACGCCAACGTTGTGGTCACCCCTAAAATCACCGTAAGTATTATTCTTTTCATATCTGCCCCGTGTGAATTTGATGTTTGAACATCTTGGTCTTAATGAAATAGGGTCACTTTATAAGTGACCCTAAGCTCAATTAATTCTGAGTCACAGTAATACTGTTATTGTTTCCAGTAACTGTGTTTACAGACATATTTCCTACACTTAGCTGAGATACGTTAACTATGTTATCATTCCCAGTAATTGCAATACCATCAGTCCAACCAAAACCTGAAAGACTTGCGGTAATCCGGTTTTGATTACCAGACTGATCTACAGTAATCATGTTGCCACTTCCCTTAATGACTCCACCCAGGTAATTGCTGTTTCCATTTCTTAAGACATCAATCATATTACCTGATGAAAGAACGCCTCCTGTTCCCAATAACATTAATGATTGGTTATTTTTTCCTGTTACAACTTCATCAATGTCGTTAGAGCTTCCTGACTCTACTACATACCTGGAGGAGTTACCGTTACCGGTCATTTCGACATCTAAGGTGTTCAGGTCACCCGAATTTACAATCGCATCGATCGCATTAAAGTTACCAGCCTGAGTCAGAACCGTTCTGTTTTGATTACCATTTAATAATACTTCTGAGGTACTTCCGGTACCATCCTGATCAATATTGTAATAGTTCTCGTTGCCAGTAACATCTACATCAGCCAATTGATTTGTACCATTCTGGTTGATATAACTTGCTCCATTGTTAAACTCATTGTTACCGGTTCCGAAAACATTTACATCAGCAGTATTACCCTCGCCATACTGTTCGGCTTTAACACGGTTGATGCTTCCTCCATCAAGAGTAACATTGACTGTATTTTCTGATCCGTCTTGCAATAAACGGGCAACATTACTGTTTCCACCCTGCTGAAGAACGGTCATTGAGTTATCAGTGCCATATTGATCAACATATGCCTGGTTCCAGGTAGATAACTGGTCGATATACATAGTATTACCGCTACCTTCCTGAGTAGATAGCTTATTTGCCGGATCAGTATTCCACTGATCATTAAATCCCTGCACACTATTCTTATTATTTTGAAGAATATCGGCTAAATTTGTCCCGATCTGGCCTAAGCTTACAAAAGACTGGGATGCATTGATCTGTTCAATGATAGCGATAGAGCTTCCGGACTGCGATAGCGAAGTAAAATTTTGATCACCTACCTGTTCAACAGTTGCGCTATTACTAGTGCCATTTTGATTTACATCCGCCGTGTTATCCTGGGCATAAACTGTACCAGAAGTAAGAGCCAATGAAAAGATTAATAAGTTGAGCTTTTTCATATTTGTATAATAAAAAGTTGAAAATAAACATAGCCCCTGTAAGTCGGGGCTATGCTTTTATTAATTAGTTACTCTGGGTTACAGTTGATGTATTACCCATTCCACTTTGCGTGATAGTTGCCGTGTCGTAAGCACCTGATTGAGTGACAAAAGCACTATTAGACATACCATTTTGAGTTAATAAAGTGGTATTACGGTTACCAAGCTGATCGATTTCAGCTAGGTGTAATCCTCCGTCATACTGCTTGATCGTTGCATCATTAAGAGCCTCTACTTGAAGCAATTCTACACTGTTTCCTTCACTGTCTTGAAGGATCCAAGCACGGTTTCTAAGGTTGCCGATATAACCTGGAGCGGTTCCTTGGGTTACTATGGCGGTGTTTCCACCAACTAACTGATCGATATATAACTTTGAATTCGTACCTGCCTGGTCAACTTCCAGTGTATTAAGTGCACCTAGACTGATCTGAGTAGCTGCACCTGTGTTGGTAAAGTTTCGAATTAAAGATGATGTGTTAGTTTGCTGGATGTCAGCGGTGTTAAAACCTTCCTGGTAAAGAAATACATCATTATTTACTCTTTCCTGAGTGATGTAAGCAGTAGATGAACCTGCATCTGAAACCTGAGTCAGATCCGTTTTATTACCATTTGAATTTCCCTGGCCGTTTCCACTTTGATCTACATTAGCGTAGTTAAGTGTTCCAACCTGTTCAATGGTAGTTTCGTGATCTTGACCGCTTTGTGTGACAGTTGATGTATTATTCTGTGCCAACGTCATTCCTGAAAAGAATGCGATTGCGAAAAGAAGAGTTGTTAGCTTCTTCATAAATAATTACTCCGTTTGTATGTATTTGATTTTTAATTAATACCCCCGAAAAAGGGTAGGCGGGCTTCAAAAGCATACAAACAAAGAAATTACTATATTCCCTGCTTGCAGAGGCAGCACTGGTGATTTCCCTCCTTACTTTACAGTAAGGCTCTCCGGTGTTGTCTTTTGCTTTTTTAACCCTGTTTATCCTAGCTAGAATAAATTCTTGAAAACGAGTCCTCCGTTTAAATTCCAGTATTGATCTTTAATATTTCCGCCACTGTATCCGTCAATGCCATCATTCAGCATGTAGCGGTATTGAATTCCTAATCTCAGATCCACTTCGGGACTGATCTTGTACACTACTCCTGCTTTCAATAATGCGGCAGGGAAGAAGCGATATCGTGCAAACTCAGGTATATAATCATAGGCCAATACAGATCCGCCAAGCCCAATAAATGGCGCTACGGGAATCTGAGAATTGGTTATTAACAGATCCATGGAAAGGTCTGCTCCGGTTAAGGCATCTTCAAAAACATTCTTGGCACCGATACCGGATCGGAATAATGTGAGATTGGCAGTCAGATTATTTTGCAGAGGCTTATCAATACTCAATTGAACTCCGGAATATCCAACCACATCAGAGTAATTGCCAATGTGCTCAGAATACATGTAGGAAAGACCGAACTGCAGTCTTTTGGAGCGGTCCGGCTGAGCTTCCATTCCAAAGTAGTTTATTTCTTTTGCCCGGTTGATCTCAACATGATTAGCAAGATATTGCTCATATTCGGATTCGTTAGCGGCAGTCCATAAGTTTTCGTCTATTCCTTCGAGCACCAGGAGACGAACAGCTTCATCAATGGCCTCAGTTACCGCAAGAACAGGAGGTTCGTTATAGGAATAACCGGCTTCAGCTTCCAGCAAACGGTTGGAATCGATGAATCTGAAGATCCCGCTTTCCAATTGCTGAGATATAATAGACTTAGTGGTATGAACGGTCTTAAGAACCCGGCCGCTTTGTGTGGATACCGCTCTTAAATAGATCGTGATCTGATCTTTACGAAATTGCTCATTGGCTCCGGTACCAAAATATCTTGCTCCAACACCTCCGGTAATAATATTTGTGTCATATCCGATGATTCCGCCTTCAAGCATCACTCCTGCATACAGTAGAGGAGGGAGGGGGCTGACCTGCTGGGTACCCGAATTCTGAGCTCTTATCTGCTGTATGATCTGGCGCTCATTCAACAGGTTGGACAATCCTTCTCGTTCTATGGGTATAAACCATCCGGAGTCTTCCATTGCTTTGATCAGGATAGAAGTGGCACCCTGAGTGACAGCGGTTGACCAGGAAGCGATCCGGTCGGAAGATTTATACTGTCCGGTTTGATCTTTAAACCGATAAACAGCGGCAACAATCTTTTCTGAAGGGGCAGGGAGGTCTTTGAGTTCCTCTTTTACTTTGCTTTCAATTCCCATCGATACCCGCTCTGTTTGCAAAGGTCTTTGAACAGAACAGGCAGTAACAAATATGGCTAATATGGAGTAGAGTAACTTCTTATTCATTATATATTCGGAACTGTAATGGTTGTTTCGTCACCGGTTAATATGTTTAGGATCGTAATACTGATCCCGTCGGAACCAGGATTGACGGATATCGTGAATTCCCCGAATTCGAATGTGCCCTGCTGAGTTAAATCAGCATTACCAAAACGCTCACTCACGATCTCCCTGGTTAGCTGGGATAATACCTGTCGCTGAAGTGATTGCTGAAAATCTGCCAGAGGATCTCTGTTAAATCCTCCAAATCCATCATTTTGATACTTATTCTGGGCATTAGCTGAACTTAGCATCCACTGATAATTGAGCGGGTTGCCACCAAACGCCGGATTTCGAAAATTAAAGACCAGTTGCTGTCCCCAAACATCGGCGCTGGCCGTTAATGTGATCAGAGCGGCAAATGCCAAACTGTAAATACTTTTCTTAATGCTCATATCAATAAATCTTAAATGTTGGCTGTAATTTTAAGTGTTGATGGGTGGCTACTACTGCTTGCCAGCCATATTGCTGGATCAGTTCGTATTTAGGCTGCAGCCGTGTTTGGAAAGTATTCTGGTCATTAACCTTTACACTTACGATAGTACCGAGACCAGGCATCGGCCTTTCCTGAATAGTGATAGTGAAGTTCAAAGCGTTTTCCGGAGCGATCCATTGCTGATAGAAAACATCGAAAAAATCTTTTCCCATTTTGCTTCGGGTCTCATCAATGATAAGTCCGTCGATTTCAAGTCCCGGATCGGTATTTGTTTCCTTCTTCTCACTGAGCTGGGCCATTAATTCCCTCAGTTTGGCGAGTTGCTCTTCATCATTGGCAGTTGGATCCTTCTCAGATTCAGATCGGTAGTCTAAGACTTCGGCAATAGTATCCACTTCGATCAGATTTGCATCCAAAGTTGTGCATACCTGATTAAAAAAGGAGGGAGGGATGATTAATTTTTGTCCGGGGTAGATAAGATCAGGATCCGGAAAGGTTTCGTTATTGATACTGTAAAGAAGAGTCCATTTTGAGCTGTCACCTAGTTCGCGCGCAATTTTAATGAGGTAGTCTCCTTCCTGAATTGTATACCGATAATTTGCACAGTCCACCTCTTGTGCCATCGCTTTGGATTTACCCGTTAAACCGATTGCTAAAACTAACACAAGAGCAAGTCCCTTCTTGCTCATCTTCTTCATGTAACCCAACGTAAAAATGGTTTGTACCTTATGTATAAATAGCCAGCTTAAATTCTTTTGCTGACCTAACCTAAATGATTGTATTTTTCTTAAATACCCTCAAAGAATACCACAGACAGCTAAGTCTTAAAAATTAAAATAAATTAATATTTGCTGTCTTTGTTACGTAATCTGTTGCACCCGTTATAGTTGCAATTGCTAAATTAATTTTAGTTCAGACTGTAACAATTAACGACCGTACATTAGAAATAGGCGGTGACTTTTGCAAATAAAAAACTTAGGCCTTCATAGTCAGAAAAAGAAAAATGTCCGTAGTAAGGCTCATATTCTTCTCCGGTGAAGATCTGGGCGCCGATACTTGCATTTACGACATCATTTACCTCATAAGAAAATTCGGGATTTACCCACACGTCTCTTCCGTTATTATTATACCGGGCGAATGCAGTTACCGTGAATTTATCTCTGAAAAAAGACTTCCTCAGCTGCAGTGTTTCGAAAGTAAAGTATTGATCCTGAAGTAGTCGGCTGTCATAATTGAAGATATACTCATTAATAACCTGAGCGGATATCTGAACAAAAGAAAGACTAAGATCAATGCCGATCATACTGTTCAGCCAGGGCTTTCTTAAAAGGAATCCATCACTGTTAGCATTAAACTCGTTATTCAGTGCTATAAATTCCTGGATGCCAAGTTCAGATACCGGAGTACTCTGAAGAGTGGTGGGGAGGTAGTCAAAGTATTTCTGGAAATGAAAAGCTGATTCAGACTTAATGATCAGACGGTCATTGATTATATAATTTCCGGAGTAAGCGAGAATCGGTCTTCTTAAATAACGCGCATCCAGACTCAAGGTGGGTACAGGAATAATCGGATCAGCAACCAGTGAAAGATCTTTTCCGAAAGCAGGATTTCCTGGAGCCCAGTACATTGCTAATAGGTCCAGATCCCACTTAAGATTGTTTCGCAGAGCCAGTCGTATCAGTCCCTGCGGGAGCGGGCTGGTGTTATTAACTGTATTACCGGCAAAGGCGACCGATGTATTTTCGAACTGACGAAAGGGAAACCAAACATTGTCAGGGCTGGCGAAAATGTTTGAAGCTGTTACAGGACTGAAAACAGCCTCTAAATAATTAGATCCGAAATAACGTGTAAACTTTATCGCCGGTATACCAGTCTGTATCACATCTACCGGTTGTGTGAGGAATTCAGAAAGGTCCAGAGGAGTGATCACATCGGTAATAAATGCGCCTTGTGTTCTTCCTAATGCTATTATCTGTTTGCCTATTCTGATATCGAAATTGTCATAATATAGATCTATATAAGCTTCTCTTATATTTGCTGATAAGTTGGTCAGAGAATCAGAATAGGTATTTAAGGCCTGCACAGAGAGGAAAAACTGCCCGTTGGAAAAATCAGAACCTGCATCCAGCATCAAACGGTTTCTACCGATCAGTAACACATCCTCTTTATCATTCCGGACCGCGTTGAAGTTACGATAAAATCCCCCGCGTACCTGTTGTCCATATGCATCAGTTATGGTGATACTTAGAACAAGGAAAGGAAGTAACCAAAAGAAATATTGCGGTTTATTTTTCATCCTATATTAAAAATATATGTTCTTTCTGAGCTAATGTGATTGAGGCTTAGTCATTTTATGCTTAAATTTAGAGCAATATGGATGAATCCTGCCTGTTTCTCTGACAATCAGTTCATCAATGAAGTCAAATACAAAGATCATAACCACGAAGTAATAAATTATGGCGCACGAAAGAATCGAAATTGATCTACCTCTTGCCAAAGTATATGAACTCCTAAGTAACCCGGTTGAATTTCCTAAATTCCTGGAACGCATTGATAAAGTTGAAAGAATCAATTCACAAACTTTCGAATACAAAACTGAAATTGGTGACGAGGAGTTTCACTGGACTACAAATATAATTGATAATCTTCGCAATACTAGATTTGCCTGGATCACAATCAATGGAAATCTGAATCAAACGGGAACGATCAGATTCACTCCTCTGGACAACGGCGAAAGAACCAGAGTTGAGTTTTCACTTGATTACAGAACCTTTTTTGGCGAGCCTAGTGAGGAATTGGGTGAATTTATCGGTAACTCTGAAGCACAGCTCAAGAAAGATCTCGCTAAGTTCAAAGAATTAGCCGAAGGCGGAACTTTTAAAGAAGTCTCAGTTGAAGACAACGAAGAAGTAACAGCCTGACCGCTTACTTAAATATTTTTCTCTAATGCGCATCCACGATGCGCATTTTTTTTATACCTAAATCATTATCCATGAATTTTTCAGAATTCGTTAATTCGGATAAGGCCGGGCAACCACATTATCTTTTGATCGGGAGTCCCATCGGGCACAGTGTATCCCCGCTGATTCATAACACTGCACTTGAGTATCATAACATACCGGCAGCTTATTATGCAGTAGGAGTCAGAGGATCTGAGATATCCACACTCATCGCTCATTTTAACAGCCCGTTTTTTATGGGCGCAAATGTGACCATACCCTATAAAGAAACACTATTTGATAGTGTGGATTCCTATGATGAAGACGCTGCTCAGATCGGTGCGATCAATACCATAGTTAAAAAGGAGAATGGTGTGAGCGGTTATAACACCGATGCCTATGGTTTTACGCAGCCCATCAGAAACAGGCTTGATGAAATTGAAGGTACGAGGGTTATTATCTTTGGAACCGGAGGTGCTACTAAAGCTATTATACATGCCTTGCGCAATGCAGGCTCTGAAGAGATCGTATTGGTATCCCGAAGGCCGGGTATGTATGAAATGCCACAGGAGGAAGTTATTATGGCCGGATATAACGACTGGATGGCATATGCAGATGAGGAATGTTCAATGATCGTTAATGCCACTCCCCTGGGAATGGAACCAAATACCCAGGCTTCTCCGGTAGATGAAAAAGACATCTCTTTTCTGAATGGGAAGATCTGTTATGATATCGTTTACAATCCACAGGACACCTTATTTCTTGATCAGGCGATCCGATCCGGAGGTATCCCCGTTGGAGGTTTAGAAATGCTTATCCATCAGGCTGAAAAAGCCTTTGAATTGTGGACCGGAAAAGAGTTTCCCCTGGAGCTGGTACGAAAAAAACTGAATGATGTATTCTGAACCGGATCATATCCACCCGGAAATATTTAATCCAAAGAAAATCAGGTCAGTTTTTACAGAAGCTAACCGTAACAATCCTGAATTCCCGGGAGTGGTTAGTGGATTTAATCTTGGATTGAATACTCCGGAAGGACCTCTGGTTTTAAACAGAAACAGAGCACGCCTGGCCGAAATGCTGAATTCTGATGAGACTGAATTAGCCTATGCAGAACAGGTGCACAGTACAAATATAAGGTACGTAACAGAAGGGGGAGTACTTCCTGAAACAGATGGAATGTATACCGATAAACAGGACCTGATACTGGGTATTCAGGTAGCAGACTGTGCAGTAGTACTTCTTGCCGATGAAGATAACGAAATTATCGGAGCAGCTCATGCAGGCTGGAGAGGTGCCTTAGGAGGAATCGTGCCCGATCTGATCAGCAAAATGACAGATATTGGTGCTGTCACCCACGAAATGAAAGCGTTTGTAAGTCCGTGTATTTCCATAGAATCCTTTGAAGTTGGGAGGGAGGTCGCAGACCGGTTTCCTGAACGCTTTGTTGATTATCACCGTTTTGAAAAGCCACACATTGACCTGAAGCAGTATCTAATGGATCAATTAATGAGTAGTGGTTTAAAAGTGGAAAACATTGAATTGAATACAGATTGTACGGTTCTGAACAACAGGTACTATTCTTATCGAAGAGAAGGTAAACGGAGCGGCAGAATGATGGGCGCAATAAAGCTGGCAGGAGAGTGAGAGTTAGTTACAGTCCCGGTTATTATGCCAGTATTCCAGATGAGCACATTTTCCCGATGAAAAAATTCAGGGGACTACATTCGTATCTATTAAATAAAGGTATAATTTCTCAAGAGGAGGTAATAGAACCTTCATTAACCGATATTTCAAACCTCATAACCGTCCATACACCCAGATACGCAAAAGCAGTCTGGGAAGGTACTCTCGATCGAAAAGAAATACGACGCATGGGTTTACCATGGACCAAATCACTGGCAATTCGCTCCAGGCTTGCAGTACAGGGTACACTTAATGCAGCATTGATGGCCTTACAAGATGGTGCTGCAGGTAATCTTGCCGGAGGAACTCATCATGCAATGCCGGACCACGGAGAGGGTTTTTGTGTTTATAATGATGTTGCGGTTGCAATCAGAGTACTGCAGCAATCCAAATGGATATCAAAAGCCTTAGTCATTGACTGTGATGTTCATCAGGGAAATGGAACTGCCGAGATATTTAAGAATGATCCGGATGTTTTTACTTTCTCTATTCATGGTGAAAAAAACTACCCCTTTCACAAGCCGCCTTCTGATTTGGATGTGGGTCTTGCTGATCACTGCGATGACAGGTCTTATCTTAAAGAACTTGAATTAGCCCTTTCAGCTATCAGGTCAGGGTTCGACCCGGATCTTATTTTTTATCTGGGGGGAATTGATCCTTTAGAGACCGATCATTTTGGCAGGCTTTCGCTTTCACTATCGGGTTTAAGAAGCCGGGAAGAGACCGTACTTCGGTGGGTTAAAGAATGGAATAAACCATTGGTTTTGTTATTATCAGGTGGATATGCTCCTACTTTAGAGGATACTGTAACAGCTCATGCCCAAATGTATGAAGCTGCAAAAGAAATGGGCTTTTGATCTTATATTTATAACTTAGACTGTTCATCAAAGAAAGACTTAATTGAAGAAGGAAAAAGTAGCATTACTGGGATCAACCGGCTCCATCGGTACGCAGGCACTTGATATCATAGAATTTCATGCCGAGCGTTTTGAGGTCTTTGCACTTTCGGCACATTCAAACTGGAAACTGCTCGCTCAGCAGGCAAGAAAATTCCGTCCGGAATATGTAGTAATTACTCTGGATGAACACTACAAAGAGCTGAAGGAGGCATTGTCCGGATCGGACATTAAGGTCATGAGCGGTGCGCATCAGTTACCTGTAGTGGCTACACATCCGGTTGTTGATGTTGTACTGAACAGTCTGGTAGGTTTTGCCGGCTTTGAATCCACGTATGAGTCTCTTTTGGCCGGCAAAAAGGTTGCTTTGGCTAATAAAGAATCGCTGGTGGTTGGAGGTTCATTGATCTCAGAAATTGATCCTATTGTTAAAGGAAAGCTTATTCCTGTTGACTCAGAGCACAGTGCAATGCTGCAGTCTCTGGTCGGTGAGGAGTCAGAGAATATTGAAAAGATCGTGATCACAGCCAGTGGAGGACCCTTTCGCTCATTCAGTAAGGAACAGTTGAGTAATGTGAGCGTTGAACAGGCACTGAAACATCCTAACTGGGACATGGGTGCCAAGATCACAATTGATTCTTCTACTATGATGAATAAGGGGCTTGAGATCATAGAGGCCAAATGGCTTTTCGATCTCCCTGTGGAAAAAATAGAGCCGGTTATTCACCCGCAAAGCATTATTCATTCTATGGTTACTTTTGTGGATGGATCTACAAAAGCTCAGTTAGGACCACCGAATATGAAAGTGCCCATAATTTATGCGCTAAGTTATCCCGGACGGATGGATCTGCAGGTGGAAAGAATGGACTGGTCTCAAAAACAGCAAATGGATTTTCACCCGGTAGATTTTGACCGGTTTCCATGCATTAAACTGGCTATTGATAGTGTCAAAATGGGAGGGGCGGCACCGGCAGTATTGAATGCATCAAATGAAGTAGCAGTGGATCGCTTTTTGAACAAAGAAATTGGTTATATTGACATCGCAAAAATTGTAGAAAATAGTTTGAAGCACGTTGAGTTTAACAGTGCTTTAAGTGTTGAAACATTAAAAGAAATTGACAAAGAGGCGCGGGAGTATGCCTCTGCATTATAGATATCTATGGAAATTTTAGAGTTACTTAAAACAGTAGGAATTTTTATTGGTGCCCTGATGATACTGGTCTTTATTCATGAGCTGGGGCATTTTCTTACTGCCAAATGGTTCAGGATGAGAGTGGAGCGATTCTCGATAGGTTTTCCTCCGCGTATCTGGGGATTTCAAAAGGGAGACACAGACTATTGTATCGGAATAACGCCATTAGGGGGTTATGTGAAAATTTCCGGCATGATCGATGAGAGTATGGATACCGAACACCTGGATGCTGAACCCGAACCCTGGGAATTCAGAGCCAAGCCGGTCTGGCAAAGAATGATCGTTATTGTTGGAGGTGTAGTCTTCAATATGATTCTGGCGTTTGCGATCTATTTCGGTCTTACTTATTCCAATGGGAAGCAGGTGATCCCAATCGAAGATATGACCGGTATTTACGTACCCGAATCTTCTATTCTTGCCGAGATCGGATTTCAGACCAATGACAAAGTTGTTGGGGTGAACGGTGAGAGAGTAAGTTATTTCAATGACCTGGTATCCGCCTCGGAACTTACGGCGGAGGAACTTACCTATCAGGTAATGAGAAACGGGCAGGAAGTGGATGTTTCGGTATCGTCCAATTATCTGGATAGCGTACAGACCAGAGGATTCCTGGATCTTGCCTATATTCTTCCCAGTATTCCACAAACAATTCAGGCCGGTTCTCCTGCTGATCAGGCCGGCCTTGAATCAGGTGACAGGATCGTTAGTGTGAACGGCAATGAAGTAAATTACTGGGTTCAGCTGGTTGAGATGATTCAGGAGTCGGACAGTACACTTAATTTTCAGATCGCCCGGGCAGATTCACTGTTCGACCTGACCATAACTCCAGATCCTGAAACGAATACCATAGGAATAGGTCCGCCCACAACCAATTTGTCGGTGATCGGAGCTAAAAGAATAGAATACGGTCTGGGAGAATCCATAGTTGCCGGTTATAATGAAACCATTGAGCAAACAGTAGGAATTGTCCAGGGATTTGCCAGAATGTTATCCGGTGATATATCACTGCGTCAGAATCTCGGTGGACCCATAGCAATAGCCAGTATAACCCGTCAGGCTACAGATTCTGCAGGCTGGATCGGCTTCTGGAATATTACCGCATTGCTGAGTATCACACTTGCGATCATTAATATTTTGCCGATCCCCGCACTGGATGGTGGTCACCTTGTATTTCTTATCTATGAAGGTATAACCAGACAAGAGCCTTCAGAAAAGATCCGAATGGCTGCTCAGCAGATAGGATTTTTCATTATGATAGGTCTTTTCATATTTGTTATGTTTAACGACGCATTCAAATACTTCGGATTTTAATATGTTTGCCAAAGAAGGCTACCCCACAATCGTAACCGTCCTTACTTTTTCGGCCATCGTATGTGGAATTGCCAGTTATTTTCTGAATAACTGGTTCGTATACGTTGTCTACGGGCTTATGGGAGCCTTATCACTGCTTATCATATATTTTTTCCGGGATCCTGAAAGAACTCCTGTTGACGGATCGGACCTTATTTTATCTCCTGCTGACGGAAAAGTAGTTCTCATCAAGGAAATCGATGAAAAAGTCTATTTGAAAGAGAAGGCTACTCAAATCAGTATCTTTCTTTCACCGCTGGATGTACATGTAAACAGAGTACCGCTATCCGGTAAACTGGAGTATGTTAAATATCATCCGGGAGAATATCTGATGGCCTGGAATGAACACTCCTCTGAATTAAATGAGCGTGCCGATTTTGGTGTCCGGCACACAAGTGGCACGAAGATATTTTTTAAACAGATCACGGGATTCCTGGCGAGGAGGATCGTCTACCATATCAAAGAAGGAGACGATCTTGTTGCCGGTAGCCGATTTGGTATCATGAAATTCGGGTCCAGAATGGACGTTATAGTTCCCGGAAATGTGGATATACAGGTAAAGGAAGGAGACCGGACCCGGGCTGCTGAATCTGTATTAGCTAGGATCAAGCCATGAAATACCCTATTCAGAAGAAATATCACAAATTCAGGGAGGTAAGAAAGAAGCGAAAGGAAGCCAAACCGCCTGTGAATAAGAGAGTAGCAGTGCCTAGTTTTTTTACCCTGATGAATCTTTTCAGTGGTTTTTTAGCGATCATTTCGATTGCTGACGGTGAACTTGAACGGGGAGCCTGGCTGATTGCGCTTGCCGGACTATTTGATGTGTTTGACGGGATGATGGCGAGACTGGCCAATGCCACCAGTGATTTTGGAATTGAACTGGATTCTATATGCGATATGGTGTCTTTTGGGGTTGCCCCCGGATTCCTTATTTATACCTGGAGTCTCAATGAACTGGGATTTGTAGGTATTATTATCAGTGCGCTCCCACCACTTTGTGGTGCTATAAGACTTGCACGTTTCAATGTGAATGCTCGTTTACAGCCTTCAAAAGAACATTTTATAGGATTACCTATTCCCGCACAGGCTATTATTCTTGGATCTTTTTTCCTGACCTTTGACGGACAGACCAGCTACTTCAATGATTTTCAATACGGCATTAATTCTGTGATCGTACCAGCGGTACTCATTGTTTCGGTTCTAATGGTGAGCACCATTCCTTTTGATAAGATCCCCCGATTTGATCGCGTCACCCTTAAAAAGAGAAAAGGGGATTTCATACTCTTTATTATTTACCTGTTGCTGATCATCTTTTTCAGGCAGTACGGACTCATAGCTGTATTTACTATTTTTCTACTGAAAGGGGTGATCACCGGAGCAATCCATTTTATTTATGATGATTTCCTTATAGGGAAAGAAGAGTTTCAGGATTACAGCTGATCTTATACTCAGGTGTACATTTGATACACATTCAGTGTTTTGCTGACGGCATTATCCCATCGGTAATATTTCAGAATCCTTTCTTTCAACTGATCATCAGCGACTGAGCTTAATGCTTCATTGATTCCTCTCAAAAGGTCTGTATCCGATCCGGGATCAATATACTTGGCATGATCTGCAAAATAGTCTCTGGTGCCTCCTTTGCCCGTTATAACGATCTTACATCCCGCAAGAGCTGCTTCCATTGCAGCAATTCCCGGAGTCTCGAACCAAGAGGGTAATACAAAGACCTCAGCAGCCGCATAGGCAGATCGCAACATATCTGAGTCATGATCCAGAGTAGGGATCAGAAGTACATTATCGGCATTTGAGGCTAATTTTAGGCACTCTTTTGAATAAGGGTCATCCTTAAAATCACCGATGATCACAATATCTTTGTTGACTTGCTTACTGATCCTCAGGAGTGATATCACATTCTTCCTTCTTGCATATGCCTGACCGGTAAACAGTATAAAATTTTTTAGTTTGTATTCAGATTCAAATAATTCCGGATCTCCATGCTGGAATCTAAGTTCAACTCCATTAGGAATAGTCGAGACCCGTTCTTTTGGGATATTAAATACCTTTTGTAATAATAAAGCCTCCTGTGAAGTATTTGGAAGCAAATGGTCAGCCAGTTTGCACCCCTCTTCTTTTATTAGCAGCTCATTACTAATCCGTCCGGTTATCCGAGATGCAATCTTATTTAACTTCAGTCCCCATTTTAGCTTATTTAAAGAGTGATTCGTAAACATTACGGGAGATAGTATCAATGGGATCCCCTGGGAGTGTGCGAAGCGTATCATCTCAATCGTCTCAAAACCAACAGAAAATATATGAAGCAGATCCGGGATATCAGCTTCCAGCTCATAGGGTTCTTTTACCCTATAAATATGGTGTCCTGCCTCTTTTACTCCCGTCGTGGTCGCTTCAACCTGCCTGCGGAGACCACCGTTAACACTGTCAATACCCGGTGAAGCTGCATATGCTATCTTCATAAGTATTTCCTGTTTCGGGAATCAATGATGCCCGTTTTAATGAGATTAATATCAGTTCGTCTGTTTTTTTTGATGTCCAGATCCGGGGGAGTATATGGTGTCTTTAATTTGAAAGAGCTGCTGACATTTGTTGATACCGTACGTTCTTTAAACTTAAGTAGGTCAAACTTTTTTATCTCTCTGCTTATGTTGAAGCACAGATCTTCCTGCGGATCACATTCAATGCGGATAGAGTCATTTTCAACGACAGCAGAAAAAGAGCTGGTACTTCTGTGATTATACCACGCTCTAAGTCCTTCCATCGTAATTGGGTTGAAGTCATCTATTATAGCACTTTTCAGTATTTCATCCCAAACCTCAAATCCTTTTTGCATAGGGTGGTGATATAAGATAAGCGGAGTCTGGTCGGACTGATGTTCACGGATCTGATTTAAAAAATATACTTTCATGTCATCCAGTGAATACCGCAGGCGGCTCATTGAACCGGTACAGATTGGATGGATAGGTATTTGCCATCGTTTCATTTCAGCCTGATACATAGGAAGAGCATCATATAAATAGCTGAACTCGGAGCTGTAGTTTACAGGCAGGCGTTCGAGGGCTTTTTTAACCGCATTATTCAGTATTCCATATGGTGCAGCAAAGCCTTTAAAATCGATCTTATACCTACGAAGTATTTCCTGAGCTTTATTGAGATCACGATCGATCTTTTTCAGGTCATCACTGGTTGCATGAACATACGAATGAAGTGCAAGTTCCTGCTGAGGATCTTTTTTGAAGACTTCCAGCCATTCTTCATGCGCTTTCACATGAAGAAACCATGTAAATGGAACACCCGATTCACGGCTGAGATTTAAAAGGGCATTGATAGAATCCTTATCACCAAAATCCGTATCTATTCTGAAAGCAAAGTACGGTTTACTATTTCTGGAATAGTGTTTAAATAAAAATGGGAGATCACGAAGAAAATGAAGTTTCTGTAATAAGATCCTGAATAGTAGCAGGAGATATCCTTTTGAAACCTTTGATACAAGTTCATCTGGAAATGGGAGCCTGTCTGATATAAACCTTTTCCTTTTGAAATTGAGGTCGCTTATTAGAGAAGGCAGATCAAACCCTGCAAAGCCAACAGATCCTTTTCCCTTAGTTTTAAAATGAATGAGTCCTTCAAAATACTCCTGGTCTTTATGAACATGTACAGAAGAATAAAAATCAAGAAAAGGGATCAGCTTTAGATCAGTATCTTCTGACTGGTCATAAATTTGTCTTTTAAATTTGGTGCTTATTCTCTCAGCATAGTAAAACTCGTGCCCGAACATTTCCAGTATTGCACCACCTGATTTGACATACTTGATAAGGGTCTTTTGCTCTCCTCTGGTAGTTTCTGCATTCACTATTATCAGAGAATAAGCGGATAGGAGGTCTTCTGAAAGATCAGCCTGTTTATGATCTACTCCAAGATAGTCCATGATAGATTCCCATACTGGATCTGATCTCAATAACCCGATTCTCAGATACTGTCTTTGCATCACAATCGCTCTTTTACCCACTTAAGATGATCTATGCTGATCACATTAAAGATTAAACTCATCAGTATGATAAGTAAACTGGCGATCAATCCTTCCAGGAATGGGAGATCGATCAGACCTGAGCTTAAAGCGATTATCCCTGAGATAATCAGGACCTTGACTAATGATGGTATAATGCTGATATCGCAGACCTTTTTGAATTCAAAATATATAAACAGAGTAATCACGATCTCTGCCAGGACCACTGTTGCAGCAACAAAAGTTATATCGTCTGTAAATACAGAAAGGAATAACATAAAAATACTGATCATGCCAGAAATAGCTGTTGCGCGAAGATAACCGTTATCATTACTTGTGGCAATTAATGTGAAAGAGAACAGGCTGTTAATAAAAGTTATCGAAATGAACACAGACAGCCATCTTAGTATACCTGCACTTGGGGCATATTCATCACCAAAAAGAAACAGAGTTACCCAATCAGCCTCTATAAAAAAGAAAATGCTGATCACTGCACCTCCGGTAATAATAAAACTGAAGACCTTGTTCAGATCATTTTGCGCCGAAGCCCGATCACGTATCCACTTAGCAGAAAGATTGGGAAGTAAAAGATTAACAAAAACCCGATCCAGCATCATGCCAATAATCACAAATTTGAATGCTGCTCCATAATAGCCTGCTTGTTTTAGGCCCAGAAAAGCAGCGATAAGAACCGGTGGAAGTAATTGCACGACCTGTGCAAAAAACCACCCTAGTCCAAGGATAAAGCTACTTCGGAGCAGATCAGCATAGGTTGCAATACCCCTCGAGCTTAAGTTAAATGCTTTATTTCTTAGGGCAAAATACATAAGAATAATGGAAGAGGATCCTACTGCCAGAGTATATATCCAGGGTACCCGATTGATATCTGAGGCAGAACGAACCATAAAAAAGACAAGTCCCAGATAGATGAGTGCATTAAATATCTTTGAAACAGCTACATAGTTATATTTCTGGCGCCCGTTAAAATACCATTCCATCAGAAGACTAAATGGAATAACGGAGAGCATGTAGGCGAGTAAGATATTTTTAGTCAGCCCATCCATTGGTATGAACCAGGTGATCAGGCTGGCAATAAACCATACTGAGAGTCCCAGGATCAGTTTTAAATTAAATATTTCTTTGATCCTGAATACTCTCCTTTCAGGTTCTTTAGCTGCCTCTCTGATCCCGATGTTGACCATGCCCAGGTCAGAAAACCAGGTCATATAGCCAACTACGGCTATCCCTAAAGTGATAAGCCCAAAGTTTTCAGAACCCAGCACCCGCGCAAGGTAGATCGAAGTAATAAATGCAATACCGCGAGCAGCGATATCCCCTGAACCTATCCAGAAGGCTTTTTTGGAAAGATCAGGCATTTCCGAAGTTTCTTATAAATTCATTCAGCTTTTCTTCAAGTTCAATCTCTGAATTGAATAATTGAATATTAGGCTTATCACTTAATTCACTTAGGCACCCTTTATTTGGAGCCAGGATCTTTTTGGCGTGGCTTCGGGCCATTTGCACCCCTCCGGAAGAGAGGATCTCCCGGTAGTTAAAAACACACAGATCAGATGCGGAAAAGAACCATGGGACCTGCTCCTCACTTACAAAGTGAGGGTAGAGACTGATAATACTTGCCTTCTTTGCTTTATTTTGAAGCTTTTTAAAGAGAGACATGTTTCCTTTTTTTACCGGACCGGCAATGAGCAGCTGCACGTTCGGGCCGGAACGGAGAACTATGTCAACCACCTGGTTGATCTGCTTATATTCACTGATATTCCCAAACATGAGTATGACCGGATGATTTGGATTCAGTACCAGACTTAATTCATTTTTTAAGTGCTCAATAGCGGTAGATCTGCTTAGCTGTTTGGCAGGGTAAAGAGGATGTTCCATTACACGGTATTTAGACTCATCCACCTTAAGCCTTGGATTCATAATACGGATCGCTGTTTTGCAGTGTACATGAAGAATCTCAGCCCATTTAGCCATCTTCTTATGCAAAAGCTTGTGCAATAGTAGAAACCTGCGATCATGAGGAAATTCATTGTGTATAGTCCAGACTATTTTTCCTCCAAAAGCTTTGAATAGCCAAATACATAACAGTTTCCATGGCATCCCGAAAAATGATTTCAGGTCCTGAAATTCCAGCCAGTGATAATGCAGAATAGCCGATTTATTTTTCCAGATGCCGGTAACCAGACTGAAATGGTTAAATACACTGATGCTTTCAATGTCGTAGGTATCTGATTCAATAAGGTCCTGATAGAGCAGATATAGGTAATCTGACCTTTTATGAGAATAACGGATCAGTGGTACCACATAGATCTTTTTTATATCCGGATCAATTTCACTGAATATCTCGGAAAGAGATTTCACCATAGCAGATGTACCCTCAGAATTTGTACTGTAGTCCTATGGAATGTACTGTTCCGTATCCAGTATTAAAAGGAATAAGAGCATAGTTAAAATCTACCTGCTCTGTCATGAAGGCTGCCCCAAATGACCATGGCCTTACATTATTCTGTGTTTTATATCCGGAACTAATCTCAACTACCTCAGCGATCTCAAAGGATAAGCCGATATTAAAATAGGGGTCATTATTATTTACATTTGTGAAGTCAGAACTCTCCGTTGTGATCACCGGATTAACGAAATCAGTATAGATTGATAGCAGAATGGGTAAATCGTCATTCTTAACTGCACTTAGCTCGAATAGGTCGGCTGAGATACCAACTCTTAAATTAGCAGGTAGATCTGAAGATATATTATTCAGATCTCCCATTTCACCAAGATTAGTAAAGGATAGACCGGTCTTGATTCTGTCATCCAGGAAATAACGGGCCAGTCCAAGATTAAAGGCATAACCGGATGCCTGATATAAGAAGACCTCCTCATATAAGTACTGAGCTGCAATTCCGACCGAGAACCAGTCCAGATCTCTTGAATATGCTCCAGCTACTGATAAATAACGAACCGTAAAGTTACCGTTTGAGGGGCCCGGCTGGTCCCGCTGTTCAAAGTCTCCGGATCCCATAGAATAAAAAGCCAGAGCAAGAGCATTTTTCCCATTCACAAAGTTAATTCCGCCAAAAATACTGTTTACATCTGCTATCCATCGTGAGTATCCGATATCAATAGTAGATTCAGGGTTCAATGAGAGTAGTGCCGGGTTTATGAAAATTGAGGCAGCACCATCATGTACAGCTGTGGTTGCTTCCGACCGGGATAATGCGAAAGCAGTAGGAGATATATTCAGATGTTGTAGACCTCTGGAGGACTGGGCCTGTATTTCGGTTGCGATACAAATGAGTATCAATAGTGCCGGAAGTATTTTCCTGATTAATGTCATAGATCAAATCGTAAACTGAACATGTGAATTCTTGAGATACGGTAAGGCTCGATAGCAAAAGCGTAGTCAATGGAAGGGGATAATAGATCAAAGGGTAAGTGCAATGAGAATCCTGTACTCATACCCCAGCTGTCGCTGTCAGAGGCATCAGCGATCCGCCATCCGCCACGGAGAGTAAATCGTTCATGCGCTCTCCAGGAACCTCCTGACCTGAGTATAACTGCACTGGTTCTCACTTCATCAGTGTTTGAGAAAACGACAGGAGATCCTCCGAGTATATCAAATTCTGACTCAGAGACTTCAGATCTGAGAGATTGGACTTCTAAGTCGGCTGATATATCAAATAGTTCTTTTTCATATGCCAGCCCCAGAGTGAATCGTGTAGGAAAGTAATTGTTTACGTTCCTGTTTTGGTCCAGTCCGTACAATTCGGCCGAGTTCCAGGTATAGGATGCAAATAAATCCTGGACTGTCAGTCCGATATTAAACGAATCCGTCGTTCTCCAGATAAACCCGAGATCCAGTCCTACCGCGGTTGCAATATCCAGATCAGAGTGATAATCAGCCATATTGAATTTAATTCCGATACCGGCTAAAAGCCGCTCATTTAGCCGGATCCCAAAACTACCGTTGATCTGATACTCATTGGTACTGAAGGTATCTGTGTAATAACCACTTACGGTACGTCCGTCTATGTCATTTATGCCTGTCCGAATGATCTGAACCGAAAAAGCAGCGGTTGGCGGCAGCTGAAACTGTACAGCCGTGGATTGAAATACACGATCAAACTGTAAAGAACCGACAGACAGCTGCAGCGGTATCTTATCTGATCTCAAAGAGGTCAAAGCAGGATTAAAGTAACTTAGGGGTCCTTCAGTAGTAACAGCAGTCATAGCATTGGCACGGGCCAGAGAGTTGGCATTGAAGCCGAGACGTGTGGATGCGCCTGCAAAACCACCGCTTTGTGCTTTTAAAGCGAAAGTTGGAAATAGTAAACCAAACAGTAAAACCGAAATACGTAGCTTAGTTCTCATTAATCTACCACCAGTATTTTTCCGGTTACTCTTTCATCACCGATATCCAGTACATAAATATAGGGTGCATTGGCAACTTTACGACCCGATTGGTCATATCCGTCCCAGATCACCTCATAATTTCCTGTATTCAAAAGCTCACTTTTCAGGGTTTTGATCAGGTTCATTCTGAAATCAAAGATCCTGAGATCTACCTCTGCAGTATTTTCTACATCAAACTTGATCCTGACAATATCGTGAATTGAAGGGGAGAATGGATTAGGATAAGCATAAGTCGATGTGTTTCTGCCAGTGGGGTCATGGATATTCCCGCCACGCAATGGATAATTAACCCGGGTTATCTCCCATGTATTTCCGAAATCACTACTGGAGGCAATTCCGTCGTTCGTTCCTATCCACACCCGGTCGCTGGTCACTGCCGTAGATAGATACCTTGCACTGGGCTTGATAAAGGTATTGGGACTCCTTAGCGGCGGGGACTTGATCCAGCTTTGTCCGTTATCATCTGAAATAAATAAGCCATTATCTCCGGCTGCGAATATATAACTATCCTGGAAGGATATATCATTGATCCTTTCACCGATCAAATGACGTTCAAATGTTTGACCTCCATCCATTGTGGATACCATGCCAAACCGTTCTCCTGCGGAAGAACTGGTTGACCAGTTGGTCATCCATATCGATCCATCTGCGGGATTTTCTTCGATCGCGATGATCCAGCTGCCTAATAATCCATTGGATGGGCCGCTAAAAGAGATGTGATCCCAGCGAACCTGTTCTACAGGAGCAGTTAATACATTATCGGATAGATTTAAACCACCAGCACTGCCGAACCAGACAGTACCATTTGAATCGATCAGTAATCCAAATCCTAGAAGGTTATTGTCGTATCGAGGATCGTAACGTTCTATGTTCTGGCCTCTGTATTGAGAAGCCCACTGATAGGTACTGTTAGGAGATAAAGAGTCGGCACTTGAGGGTGGCAAAATGATCCTTTCCCAGGATTGACCGAAATCAGTACTTCGAAGTAGTCCGGAGGCCCAGTTTACTGACAATATAGTGGAGCCACTGTGATCAATGTCGTAAGGAGGGGATTGCTGAGGGACTGTAATCCGGGTTCGCCGATAGGTGCTATTTCCGTACTGGAATTCAATATCACAGTCAGGATCATAAACAGCTGAATTAATTTCACAATCTTCTGCGGGAGCAGGATCAAGAGGAAAATTGATGTACTCCCAGTTTAGACCTCCATCGGTTGACAGATAATAACCAAAGGCGGTCGGGATACTGGCTCCGTTCAACTCAACACTGGTTCCGAGACCAGCTACAACGGTATCAGGGCTCAAAGACAAGGAGAATACACGACCGTCAGCTGAGGTAACACTATCTGCATTTTCAGGAGTGATCCAGTCGGCAGAGTTGGCAATATTAAGATTCAGCTCAGGGCTGATCCAGAGTGAATCGCCCCATGCTTCCATGGTACTGACCCCATTTTGTCGGATGCTGTTAAAGCGACTGTCAACAGGACCAAAGAACTGGGCTTGAAGCAGTGAAGAATTAATGAGAAGGAAGGAAAATGCAATTACAAATATTCGCACAGTTATTCGATGATATTAAATGGTGCGGTTAGGGTATCACTTGACAATCCTGATTGGTCAACTGACCAATAAAGTGCTGTCCTGTTATTAGGAGTATTTGATGAATTAATACTGAAGGTTACCGTGAAAGTCGAATCACCGGCGGTTTCATCCCCCGAATCACCATTTGTGTCTCCATCATCCAATAAAATAAATGGATCTTCACTAAGCAGAGAGCCATCTTCATTTCTAAAATTCAGGTATACATTGGAAATACTTTCCTGTCCGTCATCATCAGTAACTTTAGCACTAAAGGGTACAATAATGACACTGTCATCATTCGGGATGGTTACGGTTGATGGGTTAGTGACGCTGATAATTCTGGGTCGGGAATTGGCAAATCCTTGAATCCTGAAGGAGGATTGAGCATAGACTTTATTGGTCAATGCAACGATCACGGTATAGTCTGATATATCAGTGGTTCTGGTATTGATCGATGCTTCATAACTAAATGCTTTCTCTCCGGTACGGTTCATCACTCCGTTAAAGATCTCAATTCCGGTTCTGCTGTTGGTTATACTCAATATCGGACTTTCAGTGTCTTCTGTAAGAATTGCATTAATCTCAAAAGTAACGGTTGTGTCCTGGTCACCATCATCAGGGCTGAAACTAATCTGTGATGGGGAAACCATGATATCCTCAATTCCCTGGCTCTGCAGGTACTCGTCTCTGTTATTGACTGAATCACAGCTGTATATTGAAACGGCGATGAATAGCAGCGTATATAGGTTAATTTTCTTTACCATAAGGGATTTAATTGTGGATACATAGTAAGCATTAACTAAAGTCTTTTCCATTGCCATAAAGCAACAATTATTATCAATTGTTTCATTGCATTTACTAAACGTGGTCACTATTTTTGCAACGCAATGAAATTAAATCAATTACATACTTCTCCCTGGTGGTGGCCAATATCTATGATAGGCAGTGGGAAAAGATTGTAATCTGGTGAAGAAATTTAGAAGTCAACCCACTGTTCCTATGGAAGAGTGGGTTTTTTTGTTTAATGGATAAAGAAACATTTAAAAAATTAGCCGGAAAATATTCCGCAATACCAGTTTTCAAACGTCTGCTGGCGGACGTGCTCACACCGGTCTCCCTGTTTATGAATGTAAGGGAAGGGGCGTCTTATCCTTTTTTACTTGAGTCAGTGGAAGGTGGGGAGAACCTTGCTCGCTATTCCTTTATTGGGAGAAATCCATTTAAAGTGCTCACCTTTGATGGTCAGGATACTTTTCTGATGAAAGAGGGTTCCGGACAGAAAGTACAGGGATCGTATTTTGATATTCTGGAAGAGATGACCACAGAATATTCAGAACCGGATATGCCGGACTTACCGCGCCTGAGAGGCGGTGCAGTTGGATTCTCCTCTTATGATACTATCCGAGAAGTGGAGACCCTTTCCGAAGTTCCCCCAGACGACCTGAATTTGCCGGAAGCAGTATGGGCATTCTATGATGAGATCTTTGCCTTTGATCATGTTAAGCATCAGGTGATATTGATAAAGACTGTATTTATTGATGATGATATGGATCTTGACCAGGAGTATGATGAGGCCTTAAAAGCCCTGAATATAATGGAAACAGATGCATTATCCGGTATGCCTACCAGGTCCGAATTCAGTATAGATACTCAGAACCTGACCAGTAATCTTGAGCTGGATGAGTTTACCGGAATGGTCGAGAAAGGAAAAAAATATATTTATGAGGGAGATATTTTTCAGGTTGTTCTCTCTCAGCGATTTGAGACCTCCATGTCCGGGGACCCGTTTATGTTGTATCGTGCTTTACGAATGGTAAATCCTTCCCCTTATCTTTTCTTTCTGGATTTTGATGATTTCCATATAGTAGGCTCATCTCCGGAAGTACTGGTGAGAGTGCAGGATCGCAAAGTTACGGTCTTACCCATTGCAGGTACTCGACCGAGAGGCAAAGACTATGAAGAAGATCTTAGATATGAACAGGATCTCCTTAATGATCCGAAGGAAGTTGCCGAACATGTAATGCTTGTAGACCTTGGCAGGAATGATGTATCAAGAGTTTCCGAAACCGGTTCCGTTCAGCTGGAACGAAACCAGGTCATCGAACGATATTCACATGTAATGCATATTGTCAGTGAAGTTACCGGAAAACTAAATTCAGAAAGTTCTCCCGTCGATGCACTCAAAAGGTGCTTCCCAGCTGGAACTGTATCCGGAGCACCTAAGATCAGGGCCATGCAGATCATCGATGAGCTTGAACCTAATAAAAGAGGTATTTATGCGGGTGCGATCGGATACTTTGATTATTCCGGTAATATGGACACCTGCATTGCGATCAGAACTATGGTGGTAACAGGCAACAAAGTATACATACAGGCAGGTGCAGGAATCGTTGCTGACAGCAACCCTCAAAAAGAATTTGAAGAAACTCAGAATAAAGCAGGTGCTCTGATTCAGGCACTTAGCGTAGCATTAGATATTCAATGACCGACAAAGCAAAAACGATATTATCAGGAATTCAACCATCAGGAAAACTGCACATTGGTAATTATTTTGGTGCCATTCGTCAACATATTGCCATGCAGGAGCAACAAGGGGATTCATTTTACTTTATAGCGAATTACCATTCACTCACTTCACTGAATGACGGTAAAACTCTGGAAGAATACACACTGGACGTTGCGCTCGATTATCTGGCACTCGGACTTGATCCGGAGAAGGCTACTTTCTTTGCGCAAAGTGATGTGCCGCAGGTTACTGAACTGGCATGGATCCTTGGAACGCTTTGCCCCGTGAGCCTGATGGAAAAGGGAGTTTCTTACAAGGATAAAGTAGCCGCAGGATTAAATCCGAACATCGGTTTATTTACCTATCCGATATTACAGGCAGCTGATATCCTGATCTATCATTCAGATATCGTACCGGTAGGTGAAGACCAGAAGCAGAATATTGAGATCACCCGTGACCTCGCCGGTAAATTCAATCATACCTATGGTGATGAGTATCTGAAATTACCGGAAGAGCATATCGTGAAATCAGTAGCGATTGTACCCGGCACCGATGGGCGTAAAATGAGTAAGAGTTATAACAATACCATTGAGATATTTGCCGAAGGCAAAGCACTCAAGAAAAAAGTGATGTCCATTCAGACCGATTCCACACCCCTGGAAGATCCTAAAGATCCGGATACAGACAATGTATTTGCACTCATCAAACTCTTTGCTGATAAAAGTAAGCAGGATGAGATCGCCGGAAAGTATCGAGCCGGGGGGTATGGATATGGACACGCCAAAAAAGAACTGCTGGAATTAATTACAGAGTATTTTGGCGATGCCCGTGAAAAACGCCGTGAGCTGGAAAAGAATTTAGATTATGTGCGTGATGTCCTGAAAACAGGCGGTGAAAAAGCCCGCAGCAGGGCAGAAGAGGTTATGCAGCCCGTCCGTGAGGTAACCGGGATCGTGCGAAATTTCAGGTACCCCTAAGTACTCATCAAGAAGAGAACGACATTGATACTAATAATAGATAATTACGATTCTTTTACTTATAACCTGGTGCATCTGGTTGCTGAGATCACAGACGATCTTAAAGTGATACGCAACGATGATCTCACTACAGAGGAGATCAGAGAATTGAATCCGTCTAAGATCCTGATCTCTCCAGGTCCGGGAAGACCGAATGATGCAGGGGTTACAGAAGACGTAATCCGGATATTCGGTAAACATACTCCAATTCTGGGTGTTTGCCTCGGCCATCAGGCTATTGGAGAAGTATTTGGAGCTAAAGTAGTACACGCACCAAAACTGATGCATGGTAAGGTATCGAAAGTGGACCACGACGGTAAGTCGGTATTTAGTAAAGTGGATAAGAACTTCACGGCAACTCGTTATCATTCACTAGTACTGGATCCCGAAAGCATACCGGATGTGCTGGAAATTACAGCTCGCTCGGATGATCAGGTGATCATGGGAGTAAGACATAAGAGCTACCCGATCGAGGGTATTCAATTCCATCCTGAAAGCATACTGACCACTGAAGGACCAAAAATAATTACAAACTGGGTGACCCAATAATGATCTTTAAAGATATTTTAGGAAAGCTATCATTCGGAAAAGACCTCAGCAATAAAGAAGCTGAAAAAGCATTAGAACTCATAATGACCGGGGAAGTTGAAGGGGAGCAGATCGCTTCATTCCTGACTGCAATGCGATTGAAAGGAGAGACTGTTGAGGAGCTGACTGCATTTGTAAAGGTTATGAGAAAAAAAGCGGTAAAAGTAAATGTAGACACAAGCGGGGCAATTGATCTAGTAGGAACAGGTGGCGATAAGTCCGGTACTTTTAATATTTCCACTGCTTCATCATTTGTGGTCGCCGGAGCAGGGGTCCCCGTGATAAAGCATGGAAACAGGAGTGCTTCCAGTAAATGTGGAAGCGCCGATGTACTGGAATACCTGGGGGCGGCAATTGAACTGGATGCAGAGGGAGTAGAAAAGCTCTATGATGAAGTAGGTATGGCCTTTATGTTTGCTCCTATGTTCCATCCTGCAATGAAATATGTTATGCCTACCCGTAGAACCCTTGGATTCCGGACTTTCTTCAATATTCTAGGGCCAATGGTAAATCCGGCGGGTGTTAAACGTTATGTAATTGGGGCCTATAGTAAACATGTAGCTGAACAGATGATCCATATACTGGCTAATCTGGAAACAGAGTTTGCTTACACTTTTAATGCACATGACGGATTGGATGAAGTTTCTCTGACAGGTGAATCTGAGGTTTTTGAACTCAAGGACAAAGTGGTATCAACTTCAATAACATTCACTCCGGAAAGTCTGGGAATGGAGACTGTAGACATGTCTCAGCTTTTGGGTGGCGGGAAAGAAGAAAATGCCGAGATCCTGAAAGCAATTCTGGCAAATACTTCAACAGAAGCCCAAAAGAATATTGTAGTATTAAATTCTGCATTCGCTATACAAGCTTCCGGGAAAGTAGAAAAGTTGTCAGAAGCTAAAGAAATGGCTAAAGAGAGCATAAATTCAGGTGAAGCCCGAAAAGTCTTCAATGAGTTTATTGATGCAACGAACGATATAATGGGCACTTTCAAATTCTGATATGAATATTCTGGAGGAAATTACACAAAAGACCACCGATGACCTCAGGAGAAGGATGCAGAAAGTATCTTTCAGAGACCTGGGTTCTTTCAGAGGATATGAAAAGGAGAGAATTTCATTTAAAAAGGCCTTATCTGGCATTGATGACATTTCTGTAATTGCTGAGGTAAAAAAAGCATCACCTTCCAAAGGCATCATCAGACCGGATTTTGACCATATTGATACGGCTTTACGTTACCAGGATGGCGGAGCCTCTGCAATTTCCGTGCTCACAGACGAGCCATTCTTTAAAGGCAGTCTGAATTATCTTTCTGAGATATCTGAAAAAGTGGATTTACCCCTGTTAAGGAAAGATTTTATCGTAGATCCATATCAGGTTAAAGAGGCGAGAGCACATGGAGCTGATGCGGTTCTGATCATCGTAGCAATTACGGAAGGTGCGCAGCTGGACGAGCTCTTACATGCCTGCAATGAGTTTGGTTTGGATGCTCTGGTTGAATGCTATGATCAGGATGACTTCGACCGGCTGAATTTTGATCAGGTAGATATTCTTGGGGTTAACAACAGAGACCTGAAGAATTTTGAAGTGGATGTTCATCGGGGTATTAAGATCTTAAAACAAGCTCCCTCAGAAAAAATTCTGGTTTCAGAAAGTGGTTTGAGTAAGCCGGAAGACCTGAAATTATTGCTGGATAATGAGATCCATTCTGCGCTGATCGGTGAATTTTTCATGAGGCAGGAAGATCCGGGTCAGGCAGTGAAGAAATTAAAATCAGAGACCTTAAGATTACTGGAGAATGAGTAGTAAAGAACGTACACGGTTGAAGATCTGCGGTCTGACCAATCTCGAGGACGCTCGATTCGTTTCCGGAGCGATGGCTGACTACCTGGGATTTATTTTCTATGAAAAGAGCCCAAGATATATACAACCTGCAGAGGCCGGTGCGATCATTAACTGGCTGGAAGGTCCGGAAAAGGTGGGTGTCTTTGTGAATCAGCCGATAGATGAAGTAAACCAGATCGCTAAAGAAACGGGCATAGACCTGGTTCAGTTACACGGCGACGAACCGGTACATTATTGTTCACTGATCGAAAAGCCAATCATTAAAGTTATTCATGTTACTAAAGATAGGGAATTGTCTGATATTGAAAGACTGATCAGTGAGTATGAGGATCATGTAAACTATTTCTTATTTGATACAAAGATCGATGATCTGTGGGGAGGGACCGGCAGATCCTTTGACTGGTCGGTTATCAAAAAACTGCATATTCCGAAACCTTACTTTGTATCCGGTGGGCTTAATGTGGAAAATATTTCCAAAGCTATAGAGATCTCTGAACCATTTGGTGTAGATCTTTCCAGCAGTCTGGAGGCGGAACCCGGTTTAAAAGATTTTGGAAAAATTGAAGATTTAATGGACCAGATCCGTGAGATCTGGGACCAAGAGGAAGCATAATGAATTCTACAGAAGAGAAAGTAAAAATGAAATATAATTACCCCAACAAACGAGGGTATTTCGGCAAATTTGGCGGAAAATTCGTACCTGAAGTACTTATTCCTGCAATTCAGGAACTGGAAAAAGAGTTCCTGATTGCAAAAGAGGACCCTGAGTTCATTCGCCAGTATGAGAGCCTGCTGGATGAATACGTGGGAAGGCCTACAAAACTCACTTTCGCAAACAGACTCACAGAATACTACGGGAAAGGAAAGATTTACCTCAAAAGGGAAGATCTTTGTCATACAGGAGCCCATAAGATCAATAATGCTATTGGTCAGTTATTGCTGGCACGAAGAATGGGCAAGAAAAGGATCATTGCTGAGACCGGCGCAGGTCAACATGGTGTTGCAACGGCTACGGCATGTGCAAAATTCGGTTTGAAATGCGTGGTCTATATGGGTGAAGAAGATATGGTTCGCCAGAAATTGAATGTCGACCGAATGAGACTGATGGGTGCAGAGGTCCGTTCAGTGACATCCGGCTCCAGAACCCTAAAAGACGCGACCAATGAAGCCATCAGAGACTGGGTTACGAATGTAGAAGATACTTTCTATATCATAGGCTCTGTAGTTGGCCCTCACCCGTATCCTATGATGACCCGTGAGTTTCACAGAGTGATCGGGGATGAGACAAAGAGACAGATTTTAGATGCGGAGGGCAGATTACCTGATTACCTGATCGCCTGTGTTGGTGGCGGTTCCAACGCAATCGGAATGTTTTATCCTTTTATTGATGATGAAGATGTGAAAATAATTGGAGTAGAGGCAGCTGGTGTAGGGGTGAATACCGGACAAACCGCCGCAACCCTTACTAAAGGGTCACCCGGTATATTGCATGGATCATTAAGTTATTTACTTCAAACGGATGAAGGTCAGATCGAACTGGCTCATTCCATCAGTGCCGGACTGGATTATCCTGGTGTAGGACCGGAACACTCATTTCTACGTGATATAAATCGCGTAAGTTATTATGCAGTAACGGATAATGAAGCTATGAATGCGGTGAAATTATTATCTGAAAAGGAAGGCATTATACCTGCTTTGGAAACTGCTCACGCATTTGCATGGCTGGAAAAACTAATGCCTGAAACTGACAAAGAAGACATAATTATACTTAACTGCTCTGGAAGAGGAGATAAGGATATGAAGACTATTTCAGAGAATTTATGATTGAAGCAAAGAATAGATTAGAAAACGTATTCGAAAAAACCGGAAATGAGAAGGTCATGAGCCTTTTTCTCACGGCCGGATACCCGGATCTTGATTCTACGGTTGACCTGATCGTTGAGTTTGAGAAGAATGGTGCAGATATGATCGAGCTGGGAATGCCATTTAGTGATCCTCTTGCAGACGGACCCACCATACAGTATTCTTCTGATATTGCCATTTCAGCCGGTATTACGATGAACCGAATATTTGATATGGTAAGAGAGGTAAGAAAAAGATCAGACATTCCTTTGATCCTGATGGGGTATATGAACCCGGTTCTCAGATATGGAGTAGATCAATTTTGTGAACAGGCTGCTGATTCAGGGGTAGACGGGCTGATCATTCCTGATATTCCGGTAGAGGAAGCCGAAATCATTGAAAATTCAGCTAAGGCGAATGGATTAGGGATGATCTACCTTATTGCACCTAACACTACAGACGAACGAATGAAACTCGCTGATGAAAAGTCGGACGGATTCGTTTACTGTGTATCGGTAACTGGTGTGACGGGCGCCCGAACAGGAGAGGAGGTCCAGAATTCGGTAGACCGCTTTATGACCCGTGTCAATGAAAATGTAACCAAGAACCCGGTCATGGTTGGATTTGGGATTAAAAGTCACGAAGATGCAATGTCTATCGCATCAAATGCCGATGGATTTATAGTTGGTTCAGCCTTAATTGACACTATCAAAGAAAAATATCCGGAGAAAGGCTGGATCGAACATGTTTCTGCCTTTGTCCACTCGCTAAAATTTGGAAATAACTAATCAGATATGTTGAGATCTTTATTGCTGACGATCGGAATTACCGGAAGTTTACTTTTAACCGCTTGCAGTGGTGATTACCGTGAACTTGCCCGGGGAGCAAATAATGAAATAGTAGTTGTTATGGATTCCACTAAGTGGGATTCTGAGACTGCGCAAGCCATTGAAGCTACTTTTGGTAAGTATGTGATGACCCTTCCGAATCCTGAACCCTTCTACGACCTGGTTTTTGTTAATATCAGGAATAACGATCACCTCGAAAGAGTCAAAAAGAACAAAAACCTGATCTTTGCCGCCCCCCTGGATGAAGACTCAAATGCAGGCAGGATCATCAGAGGCCTGCTCGATGAGCAGGTTGAATCGCGAGTGAGAGAAGGGGAAAGTTTTGCATTCCCCTTTGAAGATCAGTGGTACAGAGATCAATGGGCCATGATCCTTACTTCAACTTCAGATTCACTGCTCGCTGATAAGATCAAGAATACTGATCAGGCATTGGTTAACAGTTTACTGGAGCGTGAACTGGATCGCTGGGAATACTTCGTGTATGAAAAGAAAGAACAGGTTCAGTACTCTGACTCACTCTGGGATGAAAATGGTTTTCGAGTACGTATTCAGCATGATTATATCAAGAACATCGATACTACGAATTTTATAAGCTATCACCGATATTTACCCAATAATGACCGCTGGATGTGGATCTGGTGGCAGGATGATGTGAATGATATCCAGTTTCTGGATAATGACTGGATCAATGCTACCCGTGACTCACTCTTAGAAAAGTATATCAGGGGATCCAGAGACAGCAGTTATCTTGCGACCGAATATCGAAGACCGGTAAACACGAAGTCATTTCAGAAAGGCAGGCTGCTTACTTATGAGACCCTCGGAACCTGGCAAATGATCAATGATGCAATGGGTGGGCCATTTGTGAACTTCACCTACTACGATCCTGATACAAAAAGACTCTTTATGGTTGAATATGCCCAGTTTGCGCCATCAGTACGTAAAAAACTACGGTTTGTTCGACAATTTAGAGCTATGGGCAGAACCTTTGAATCGGATTCGACCTGGAACACAAATCCGGCTATATAATTGGCAGGCCGGAAATGGAAATTCATAGATAATGCCCTCAAGAATAGGAGGGAATCCGGGCAGTTTCGGAAACTGACACCGGTTATACCAGGTAAAGAACCGGGAACGGTAATTAAAAACGGACAAGAGTTAATAAATTTTTGTTCTAATGATTACCTGGGATTATCTGCTCATCCCTATGTTGTTGAAAGGTCGGTAGAATTTCTGCATAAATACGGTGCAGGTTCAACAGCTTCACGACTTATTTCAGGCACCTACGATATACATGAACAGCTGGAAGAAAAGCTGGCATCTTTATTTAAGAAAGAAGCGGTACTACTATTTAATTCCGGTTATCAGTTGAATACTTCCGTGATCGCAAGCCTGGCTAACAGAAACTCTTTGATCCTGGCCGACCGAAAAGTACATAACAGTATCCTGCAGGGTGCATTGCTGAGTAATGCTGAATTAAAACGTTACGATCACAATGATCATGATCATTTAAGGGCTATGATCGAAGAATCCGGTACAACAGGGTATAGCCGGATCATTATTTTATCTGAAACAGTGTTCAGTATGGACGGAGATCGTAATGACTTGGATAAACTGGGAGCGATTGCAGAAGAATATGATGCAATCCTCTACTCAGATGATGCACACGCTCTGGGGGTTCTGGGGGACCGGGGTCTTGGCCTAAATTATGAAAACGATCGTGTTGACTTATCAATTGGCACCTTTGGGAAGTCATTTGGAGCTTTTGGTGCCTTTGCCAGCGTGTCACAATCAATTAAGGACTATTTGATTAATTATTGTGGTGGATTCATTTACACAACCTCATTACCTCCGTCTGTGATCGGTGCCCTGGATGCAGCCAGTGACTTGATACCGGCAATGGAAGAAGAAAGAAAACAGCTTCAGAATAATATCAGATACTTCAGAAATGAGCTGAATGAACTTGGTTTAAGTACGGTAGAGTCCGATACACAGATCATTCCGGTGATCATCGGAATGGAAAAAGAAGCTCTTGATCTGTCTGTTTTTCTGGAAGAAAATGGTTTTATGATCACGGCTATCCGACCTCCGACCGTTGAACGGGGAAGTTCAAGGGTCAGGATCACTCTTTCGGCTTCACATACTGAAGCCCAGGTTGAGGCATTACTTGCTTCTTTAAAAAAATGGATCCGGAAGTGATAGAGATCATAGCATACCATGGCTGGGGTTTTGACAAAAGTATCTGGACAGCATGGGAGAATAGCTTAGGGCATCCGGATATAAGCTTCTATACAGCAAACCGCGGATATTTTACTGAACCTGAATCTGCTATATTTAAACAGGATAATTCTTATAAGATTCTGGTCGCTCATTCCTTTGGACTGCATTGGGCCCCTGAAGATCAGATAAAGATGGCTGATGCATTGATTCTCTTAAATTCATTTACCCGTCTGCCTGACGAAGTATCACTTGGTAGCCTGAGGAGTAAGCATTTAGAGAAGATGATCCGGGCGATGGAAATTAAACTTAAAACGAATAGAACTTCCTTATTGGTTGATTTCTGGAGTCAGTGTTATAATCATCCTGAAAAACATTTTGAATGGAATATCAATAATGAGAAACTGCTTCTTGATGACTTGCGGCATCTTAGAAAAGGGGTGTTTTCAGCTACTTATACAAACACTGATCAACGGGTGATTTCTATAGAGGCCGGTATGGATAAAATTGTGCTCTCGAGCAGGTTGAACAGACTCAATGAACATTTCAGGATCTCTAACAGTCATCTTGTTGAAACTGCAGGTCATGCACTTCCTTTTACACATACTGATATTTGC
This sequence comes from Balneola sp. MJW-20, assembly GCF_040811775.1. NCBI lineage: Bacteria > Pseudomonadati > Balneolota > Balneolia > Balneolales > Balneolaceae > Gracilimonas > Gracilimonas aurantiaca. The sequence continues at coordinate 691,415 of NZ_JBFNXW010000001.1, read as the reverse complement.
ATTTCGTTAATTAAAGAAGGGATTCCTATCTTTGAAGACTATGAATCAGGAAACGACTATTCAGGATACTAAGATAGGAAGATCATTCGGGGAAAAAGCCGGGGTCTATCATCAAAAAGCAGAAATTCAAAGAAAAGTGGCAAATGGGCTGATCGCTTCTCTTAAACCCTGGAAGGAGATTGTTCCGTCCGGACCGATTCTGGAAATAGGATGTGGAACCGGGGTCCTTTCCGAATTGCTCGTACCCGAATTTAAGGACCGGGATTTTTTATTCACCGACCTTAGTGAAAGAATGCTTGAGCAATGTGAAAAAAACCTGGAAAAGGCTGGTTTAAAGACCGATAAAATAAGCTTTCAGACGTATGATGTGAATCAGGCCGAACTGGATTCCCAGTATTCCCTGATCATAAGTAATTTTGCGGTCCAGTGGTTTGATGATGCGGCCCTGGGATTAGAAAAACTAACTGCACATTTAAAGCCCGGCGGACTGCTTCTTAGTTCATTTCCCGGTGAAAAAAGCTTTCCGGAATGGTATCAGAAATGCCTCGAACTCGGGTTGCCATATACAGCAAACGAACTTCCTAATGTAGAGAAGGTCGGAATTCATCTTTCTATGGGTTCCTTACAGATCGACTTCTTTGAAAATGAGATCAAACAGCAGTTTGACTCTTCTATGGATTTCTTCAGGCATCTTAAAGAACTAGGAGCTTCAGAAAGTCTTAATGACAAACACCTGCGGCCGGATCAGTTCAGGTTATTGACCAGGCACTGGGACCAATCCTTAAATAAGCCCGAAATCACCTGGCACATTGTTTATTTAGCAGCAAAAAAAGACGGATAATGAAAGAGTATTTACCATCTCGGATATTTGTGAGCGGAACGGATACAGGCATCGGAAAGACTGTAGTTTCAGCTATGCTGATGTCATCATTGGATGCGACCTACTGGAAGCCAACCCAATCAGGCCTCGATGAAGAGACAGACACCCAATTTGTGCAACGGGTAAGTGAAGTACCTGAAAGTCGTATCATACCTGAACGTTATCGGTTAAATGAACCGATGAGTCCACATTCTGCGGCTGATATTGATAATGTAAAGATCAGCTTAAATGATTTTCAGCTTCCGGAATATGATACGGATCATTTGATAGTGGAAGGGGCAGGGGGTTTGTGGGTACCCATCAACTGGAAAGAATCCATGATGGATCTGATCCTTCATCTCAATATTCCGGTATTGCTAGTGGCAAGAAGTACACTCGGCACCCTTAACCATACACTGCTCTCGCTTGAAGCGCTCAGAAACCGCGGAATTGATATAATTGGTGTTGTGATGAACGGCCCGGAACACGAAGAAAATAAAAAAACGATTGAGCATTTTGGTAACGTAAAAGTATGGGAAATCAATGATCTGCCGGATATCAATAAGAATACGTTAAAGAATACTTTTAACTCTCTATAAATATACTACTTCACCATGCATCCAAATTTATGGCATCCGTTTACAATTCAGAAAAATGCCCCGGAACCGGTTAAAGTTAAGAGTGGTAAAGGCGTCTGGCTGGAGCTTGAGGATGGAAGAAAGGTTATAGATTGTATTTCGAGCTGGTGGGTGAATGTATTAGGCCATTCGAATCAGGATATTGCAGATGCTATTTACGAGCAGAGCCAGAAGCTTGAGCATGTGATTTTTGCCGGCTTTACGCACGATCCAGCTGAGAACCTGGCAGAGAGACTTATTAACTTGTTACCATCTAACTTCGAGAGGGTATTTTTCTCAGATAATGGGTCTACTGCAGTCGAGGTTGCCATGAAGATGGCTTATCAGTACTGGGCAAATAAGGGAGAAGACAGAAAATCATATATCTGTTTTGAAGGAGCGTATCACGGAGATACCTTTGGCGCCATGTCGGCAGGAGAAAGAAATATTTTTTCTGATGTATTTAAAGACCTGCTATTTGATGTTGAATTTATTCCTTATCCACAAACCTGGGATGGAGATGAAGAACGTGCACAAAAGGAAGATGAAATTATAGACCATCTGGAAGAATTACTCACCGATAACCCTGATCATTATGCCGGGATACTGATCGAACCCTTAGTTCAGGGAGCAGGTGGTATGAGAATGTGTTCGGAGGAGTTTCTGCAAAAGCTGCACTGGATCAATCGTCAGTATGATGTATTGCTGATATTTGATGAGGTAATGACCGGCTTTGGTCGAACCGGTGAAATGTTTGCCTGTAAGAGAGCCCAGGTTGAACCCGACATTATATGTTTATCAAAAGGCATTACCGGAGGATTCATGCCCTTATCCGTAACGGTTTGCTCGGCTAAGATTTATGAAACATTTCTTTCAGAGGATCCTGTAAAAACGTTCTGGCACGGACATAGTTATACTGGTAATCCTTTAGGGTGCGCGGCAGCTATTGCGACATTGGATATTCTATCTAATACACAGCCATTCAAATGGTTAGAAGATTTACATAAGGAAGAAATTGAAAAGCTGAAAGGGCATTCTGACCTACATAGATTCAGAATAAAAGGGACCATATCTGCAATGGATATTAAGACTGACGGAGAAGATGGATATCTGAATGAGGTAGCAGCCAAGATCAAAAAGAACTGCCTGGATCACGGGGTATTATTAAGACCGCTCGGAAACACATTATATCTTATGCCGCCTTATTGCATTACGGAAGATGAGCTCAGGAATGTTTATAAAAAGATCCCTTTACTTCTCAATTGAGGCTGGAATGATTTAAATTTCCAGAACTAAATTTGAGCAAACAAAAATATAGTACCAAAGGTGGGACTCGAACCCACACTCCCGAAGGAACACGATTTTGAGTCGTGCGCGTCTACCAGTTCCGCCACTTTGGCTTTTGAGAGACGACAAATATAACCATTACCTTCTTTGTAATGAAACCATAATTATTATAGAAACTGGTGACATGAACCGATCATTTAAAAAGACCGTATTTTCTATTTTCAATCTGCTATTGGTCCTAATTCTGACTCTTGATTATGCATATGCACAAACTGATACTCGTCTGACCGTTCGAGTCTTATCCAGAGACGCTAAATTCATTGGTTCAGGAATGGAAGGTGCTAATATCCGGATAATTGATCTGAGGACAGGAGAGACTCTTGCAGAGGGTAGAACTGAGGGAGAGACCGGGAACACGAAATTATTAGTGCAGGATTCCGGAACACGATATGGGAAATTGGCTGGAGATGGAGATGCTGAATTTAATACGGTGCTTAAACTTACAGAGCCCACTAAAATTCAGATCATAGCCAGTGCACCTTTAAGAAGTCCGAATAATATGATCAGTATAAGCAATGAATTATGGATGATTCCAGGAAAGCATATCGATGGAGATGGTTTTATAATGGAGATGCCTGGATTGTCTGTAAAGATTCAAGAACCCTTGCAGTACCTGTCAGAGGAAGATAAGCTTGAGATCAAAGCTGAGGTTATAATGCTATGTGGTTGCCCGACTGAACCAGAAGGATTATGGGACAGCTCTGAAATGGATATTGAAGTATGGTTATACAGGGATGGGCAAATGATCCTTAGATCTGATATGAATTATACGGGAAGAAATTCTACATATGCTGCTGCCTTGTCTATACCTGAAGCAGGAGAGTATCAGGTTTACGTTACAGCGTCAGATCCCCGGACAGCTAATTCAGGAGTGGATTCAGTTTTAATAACTTACTGATCCGGATCCTCATATCCGTTTGGATTCATAGACTGCCATTTCCAGGTATCTGAGCACATCTCGAGGATAGTTCGCTCAGCTTTCCAGTTGAGTTCTTTTTCAGCTTTGGATGGGTCCGCATAACAAATAGCGGCATCTCCGGGTCTGCGATCCGTGATCTGGTAGTTAATTTGTTTGCCGGAAGCTTTTTCAAATGCTTTAATCATATCCAGTACACTACTGCCTTTACCTGTGCCAAGGTTATAGATCACCAAGCCGGGCTCTTCCTGTAATTTCTCTAAAGCTTTAATATGACCCACTGCCAGATCTACAACATGAATGTAATCTCTTACTCCGGTACCATCATGAGTGGAATAGTCGTTTCCGAAAACGGATAACTGTTCTAAGCGACCAACAGCAACCTGGCTAATATAGGGCATGAGATTGTTTGGTATATCATTGGGGTCTTCACCGATAAGCCCGCTTTCATGAGCACCAACCGGATTGAAATATCTGAGCAGTGCAATATTCCATGAATTGTCCGAATGATAAAGGTCCTTCAGGATATACTCTATGAATAGTTTGGTTCTGCCATAAGGATTGGTAGCGGAAAGTGGAAAATCTTCATTAATAGGAACTTCTGCCGGGTCACCATAAACAGTGGCAGAAGAACTAAAGACCAAATTCCTGACGTTAAATTCATCCATCAGTTCGCAAAGACTGAGTGTGGAAACTATGTTGTTACGGTAATAATGCAATGGTTTTTGTACCGATTCACCTACTGCTTTGAACCCCGCAAAATGTATTACAGCATTGATCTGAAATTTTTCGAAAACCTTTCTTAATGCTTCCTTGTCGCTAACATCCAGTTCGAAAAATGGGATGCTCTTTCCTGTGATCTTTTCCAGGCGTGCAATAGCTTCCTTGTTACTATTGCTGAGGTCGTCGACGATAACGACCTCTTTTTCCTTGTTTATTAACTCGAGAACAGTATGCGATCCAATATATCCGGCTCCGCCGGTTACGAGTATGCTCATTGAGCTGACAGTTAAAGTATTTAAGTCAATGCCTAGGAGTTTATTACGGTATTCAGATCGATTATAACTTCATTGCAGATATCGTTCATTTTTGCAATGGAGTGTTTGATCTCTTGTTCAGGTTTTTCATCCCAAATCAGTGTTTTGGCATGTTCATATTCCTCTATGATCTGCGAAAGTCCCAGCATCTGTGCTACCGGTTTAATCTTATGACCTGCTTTTCTGAAATTGGTCTCGTCTCTGTCTGTAAGAAATAAAGCGTAATTATCCCTGAACTCGGTAAAAGATTCTATAGCCGCCTCGGAGAACTCTGTTATATACTTTTTCTCTCCGTAGAGCATCTCTGAGAGACTGGTTATATCGATGATCTTGGTGTTTTGCACAGTAATTATTCGTTTGCTGGTTCTGATATATAATGAGGTTTAGGCTTTCCGAATTCATCAACATGTACAAAGACGATTTCATCAATAGTAATGATAGTGTCTTTGTTGAATTTGTTCCTAACCTCACATTTAACCGTAATAGATGTTCTACCGAATTTAACAGTTTCCATGCCAATCTCAATAACATCGCCTAATTTTGCAGAATTAACGAAATTGATCTCAGACATATACTTAGTCACTATATTGCCTTTTCCGAGTTGACAGAGAACATAAATTGCTGCTTCCTCATCAATCCAGCTTATTACAGCACCTCCAAACAGGGTGCCGTGGGCATTAAGGTCGGTAGGTTTTATTAATTTTCTGCTAAAAAATCGCATGAGTTTTATTTTTTACCTGAAGATAAGGTTATTCTTTAAAATGATTAATAGAGGTTTTTAATCTTTCAAATCTGAATTAAAAAGTTCTATTAGATTTCTAATAGAAGTCTTTGTATTGTAACAAAACATTAAGGACTTACTCATAGAGAATACCAATAATACCAACACGGCTATTTAAATCATGAAGACTATTGCGTTAACAAATCAGAAAGGAGGCGTTGGGAAAACGACGACCACAATTAATGTTGGGGCCGGACTTGCCAAGCTGGGAAAGAAAGTGCTACTTATTGATCTTGACCCGCAGGCTAATCTTACATATTCGCTTAGAACTCATTCCCACCGGCTTGAAAAGACTATTTATCATGCTCTGAGAGGGCAGGTTAATGTTGATGATGTTATCGTTAAACACAACGGTTTTGATTTTATCCCATCTTCACTTGAACTATCAGGTGCTGAACTTGAACTGGCATCTGAGCCGGCAAGAGAAAGTCTTCTAAAGAATGTAATGAAACAATTAGAAGGCAAAGATTATGACTATGTTCTTATTGACTGCCCTCCAAACCTTGGTCTGCTGACCTTAAATGCTTTCACAGCTGTTAAAGAGGTCTTTATTGTACTCCAGTCGGAATACCTGGCACTACACGGATTGTCTAAGCTTCTTGACCTAATTAAAGTCGTTCAGCAAAGACTTAATAATAAGCTGGAAGTGGGTGGAATTATATGTACGCTTTACGATAGCCGGAAGAATCTGAATAAAGAGGTTGTTGGTCACATTAAGGACTACTTTGGAAATAAGGTCTTTAAGACGATAATTAGAGATAATGTAGCCCTAGCCGAGGCACCTTCACACCATAAAACTATTTTTGAGTACGATGGAAATAGTTCTGGTGCCCATGATTACTTTGAGCTGGCTAAGGAAGTCAAAAACGGTCACTAGTTATGACTAAGAAAAAAAGCCTTGGGCATAACCCGCTTGCATACAGTATGCGGGGGCATGCTTCTTTCGATTTCATAACTCCTTATACGGATGATAATAAGGAGAACGACATTGATTCATCTGATAAAGCCAAGAGCAAAAAAGAAGATAAGATCAATAAAGTCGTTACCAGTTATTACCTGGAAGAACCGGTGGTTGATCTGATAAAAGAAATTGCAGACAGTCAGGAAATGTCATATTCAGCAGTGGCTAATGAGATTTTAAAAAATTCTCTCTACGGATCCTGATACATTCTTCTCTATATTTTTTAGCCTGAGGACCCATTTTTTATTATCCTCTCTTTTAATCTCAGGCACAGCTAATTTATGCTTAATATTTTCAGTGCATCAGATCTTGATGTTCTTTTTGATCAGTTTATATCGGATATCAAATATCCTGAAGATCCCATGGAACCGGTCTGGATAATTATCCAGAATAAAGAAACACAGGAATGGTTGAATTTAAGAGTAAGTGAAGTACATGGAATAGCTGCTAATATTAAATATATACTTCCTTCTGAATTATTGTGGAACCTTTATCGGGCAAAAGACCAGAGCTTAAAAAGTGAATTACCATCCGATAAAAACTCTATGGTATGGGCTATTCATCAGATACTGCAAAATAACAAAGGATTGATCCCTTTTATAGATAGATCTGATGCTCCTGAATCTAAACTTCTTGATATCAGTATTCAGGTTGCTGATGTGTTTGATTTGTACCAAAATTACAGACCGGAAATGTTGGAAGACTGGCTGCAGGGTAAATCTGTACCAGATCTTCATGCCTGGCAAGTTGAGATATGGAAAAAGCTACAAGTAATCTGGGAGCATGAAGATCAGTGGAAAATCATCCCACGAAGGTCGGAAGCCTTTATTGAGCTTATTAACTGGAGCAGAAAAGGTATACTGGATAATAATCTTCCATCTGACATTTATGTATTCGGAATATCTCATACTTCTAAACCGCAGATGGACCTTTTTGCTGAACTTGCGGGTCGAATTAACCTGAACTTATATGCTTTTGAAGTTCTTTCAGATTCAGTAGGTGTTCATTCACTGATCAGTAAATGGACAAAGGTGAAAAAAGACCAGCTGGATTACCTGTATGAACGTGCAAAATCAATCAAATCAGAAATATCAATAAAAAAAACCCAAGAGAAGATCGAACTTCCCGGGAATATCCATATCCATTCATGCCATAGTCCGGAACGTGAGACTGAGGTCCTGAAAAATGATATTCTAAGGTGTTTAGAGGATGACCGATCATTGGATCTGGAGGACATTTTAATATTAGTTCCGGATCCTGAGATATATGCCCCACTCATTAAAGGAATTTTTACTGATGCTGAAAGAGGGAAGCATTTATCAGTATCCGACATGACCTTATCAGGTCAACCTGAACCTTCCGATTCCATCGAGCTGTTACTAAAGTTGCTTAAAAGTGATTTTAAATCCGGCTGGATTTCCGAGTTGTTTATGGATCCATTACTGAAGAAAAGGTTCGGTTTAACGGAGGATGAAGTATTCCGGTTAGAAAAATGGATCAGTGATAACAATGTTTTCCATGGATTGGGTCATAGTTTTAACACTCCTTATTCATGGAAAAAAGGTCTGTCGCAAATGATGTTGGGATTTATCATGGAGCCTGCTGACCTGACTATTTACAAAGGAATGGTGCCTTATCAGGGAGCAGGATCCATTGCCGATTCTGATAGTCTATCCGGATTTTCTGAAATGCTTCGACTTATTGAAAAGCATAAGAAATTCAGTGAAAAATCCCGAGAAATACGAACCTGGTTAAACTGGATTTCAGACCTTAGCCAGGATTTTCTGAATACTGGTGATGATCACTCTGACCATCCCGGTAAATTAAACCAATTGATCAGAAAACTTTTATCTCAGGCTAAATACCACAATGATCCTGTGGAAATCACATTCAGACAATTTAGTCGTTGGTTTTCCGATCAATTACCTGGAATAAAGGCCAGGTCAGGCCGCTTTGGTCAGGGAATAACGGTTAGTACCTATATACCTTACAGGGCTGTACCATTTAAAGTTATTGCCATCATGGGAATGAATGAAGGTACGTTTCCAAGAAAAGATATTCGCCCAGAATTTGATATCATTAACAGTCAACCGGAGTTGGGAGATAGGATACAGAAAGAAGATGACTGTCTTTGGTTTGCAGAAACTATATCAGCTGCTGGTGAATCATTGATCATTACTTTTATTGGGAAGGACCAGCAAAATGACCGGGAAATGCTGCCTTCTATATTGATCCAGCAACTAATGGACAAGTTAGCTGAGGACAATGAATTTCAATTTATTGAGCATCCCTTACATCCATTTTCAAGTAAATACTTTAATGGAATGCTTGATCCTTCTTATGATCATTACAGTGCTCAAATACTTCAGGAGATCAATGCAGAAGATGTTATTCCGGTATTCATTGATCGGGATGAGTTACCCCGAATTGAAATTGAGGAAGAAATTCATTTTTCAGAACTGGTATCATTCTTTGTGAATCCTGCCCGGTATTATCTTAAAAAGACGGTTGGTATTGACTTTAGAGACGATCAGTTCCATTTAAAAGAAAGGGAGAATTTTGAGATAAAAGGCCTCAATAAATATCTATTAGACCAGGCAATATTCAAGTTTAAGAATAAAGGATTCGAGGAATCAGAGGTTCTAAGATATCTGGAAGCGAGTAATTTAATTACCGGGGACCAATTTAATATGAATCAAGTCAATGATGAGATCCGGATTATTGACAGTTTGCTTGAAGCAGTAAATTTTCAGCAAAATGAAGTGGAAAGAGAGATTTTACTCGATCTGGATATTAGCGGAATAAAAATTGTTGGCGAGATAGGGGGTGTTTTTGGGGATCAATATGTTTCCTTCAGAGTAGGTAAGGATAAAGCATCTGTTCTTGTTGATCACTGGCTGAAATACTTGCTTGTCTCAGTCGCAGATCCGTCCGTAAGATCAGCTACTTTCTGGTACAAGGAGTCTTCAAGCTCAGCCATCAAGAACATTGAGCATATTTCAGAGAAACCCATAGAATCGCTCGAGAGACTGGTAAGCTGGTTCAAACTTCTGAATTCCATTTCAGATCTTAATTTTTTTCCCGAATCATCAAAAAGCTACACCAAGGCTGTCATGTCTGGCAAGTCCGAAGAAAAAGCTACAGAGGATGCACAATTGCAATATTCGGGTAATTCCCATGTGAGGGGTGAGCAAGTTGATTATCACTTTAGATTATTATGGAAGGGCAGAGACCCTCTAACCGAAGCTGCATTTAAAGACAATGCAATGAAATTCTGGGAACCTTATTTCAATAGTATCAGATAGATGAATGATCCCTTAAATGATTTTGATGTATTTAAATGCCAGCTGAACGGAAGACACCTGATCGAAGCATCTGCCGGGACGGGGAAAACATATACGATCACATCTCTATATGTTAGAATCTTACTGGAAACCACATTAAATCCGGCTGATATTCTGGTTGTTACTTTTACAGAAGCAGCCACCGCAGAGCTTAAACAACGTATTCGAAACCGGGTTCGTGAATCCATAGAAATTCTTAGAGGAAAGGATGCAGGAGAGGATGACTTTCTGAAGGGACTAAAAGAACATTACGAGCAAAGCAAAGCAGAGGAACTTCAGGAAAAGCTCGATAAATTTGATGAAGCATCAATATACACCATTCATGCCTTTTGCAACCGATTATTGACTGAATTGAATGTGATGTTTGGTGTTTCAGCTGATTTTGAAATGCTTACAAACGGAAGTGATTTACTGCAAGATGCTGTAGATGAGTTTTGGAGGTCTTTTTTAAGTAGTGAACTCAGCCACTCGGAAGAACAGCTTATTGACCTCTTATCAGCTAATAATATTGGACCTGAAGAACTTGCAAAAAGGCTTAAAATCATTTATTCACGACCTTATGCTGAGGTTATTCCAGAGCCTTTAGACCTGGAATCTCTCTCTGAAGAACTGGCCCATTTAAACAACACATATCAGCAGATAAAGTCAGCTTTTGAACAAGAGGAAAGAGAACTCAAAAGCCTTTTATTCGGCAATACTCTCAATGGCAATAAATACCGCAGTAATAAGAAAGATGAATATTACGGTTACTTTCTAAACTGGATTTCTCAGGATCGACCATCAATAGATCATTTTATTCAGCTCGATAAATTTGGCCAGGCTATGCCTTCAAGTGTTAAAAAAGGGCATGAAGCACCAAATCTGAAGATATTTCAGCTTATTGATCAGTTTATCAATCGTGCAGATGTACTCAAGGGCAGTATCCATCAGTTTATTTCACTGGCATCCTTGAGAACAAAAGAGATACTAAACAGGCTGAAAGAGCAAATGAATGTGCTGACCTATGATGATCTTTTAGGAAAAGTATGGAGCAAACTAAATAACGATCCGGGTCAAAAATTAGCAAAGCTTATTGCTGCGAAATATCCGATCGCACTCGTAGATGAGTTTCAGGACACAGATCCCGTCCAATATGAAATATTTGATAAGATCTATTCCTTTGAGGATAAGAACTGCTTGTTTATGATCGGAGACCCAAAGCAATCGATATATGGTTTCAGGGGGGCAGATATATATACCTATATAGATACAAAAAAAGTAATTTCTCCCGAAAAACGCTACGGACTATTTTATAACTACAGATCTAACAATGGCTTACTTAACTCATATAATAGAATATTTAGTTCGTTCGAAGATCCTTTTATTCTTTCATCACTGCAATATCAGACCGTACAGTCACCGGAGAATTCAACAGCTTCTGGTTTTTATCATAATGGAGAAGAAGCGGATGAATTGTATTTGATTAGAGTTAAGGATGAAACTGTAATGAATAAAGGAGATGCAACTGAAAGAGTCTCTGATGCTGCGGTAAATCACATTCTAAAACTGCTGGATGAAAAGCAGGGATTCTCGCTGGCCAACAGGCCCGTTGCGGAGAAGGATATTGCTGTTCTAGTACGAGATCGGTTTCAAGGCGAATTGGTCCAAAACAAACTAAGAGAAGCTGGCTTATTTAGTGTTCTCAGAGTAAAAGACAGTATATATCAAAGTTATGAGGCAAAGGAGCTCTTAATACTGCTAAGTGCTGTTTTAAATTTTGAATACGAGCCATTTGTTAAGGCTGCATTGTCTACAGATTATGTGGGAATGAGTTTTCATGATCTGAATGAATTAAGTAGTTCCTCAAATAGAGTGAATGAAATTCTCAGTAATTTCCAGGAAATAAGAGAGGAGTGGTTTCAGTCCGGTATTTCATCGGCTATGCAGTTAATTGAATCTTATTTTGAAGTGCAAAAAAAGCTGGGTAAGTATTCAAATGCATACCGTAAATTGACTAATTACAGGCATTTGAAAGAACAGCTCCTGAGGTTGGAGAGGGGGAGTCAGTCAGAGCCGGCTGCTTTGTTAAAAACTCTCTCATCACATATAAATGATCCGGGAAATAGTGAAGCAGAAGAGATAAGACTGGAAAATGATGAAGACCTTATTCAGATAATAACCATTCATGCTTCCAAAGGTCTGGAATTTCCAGTAGTAATCAACCCCTTTTTGTGGACTCCTGTAAATCCACCGAATAAAGGTGAAGGGATATTATATCTTCACAAAGAGGATCGCAGAATACTGGATATTCGGAAAAAGGATATCTCAGAAGACCGAAAAGCCAATGAATTAATTGCATTCCGGAATGATCTTTCTGAGTCCGTAAGATTAATGTATGTCGCGCTGACCAGGGCAAAAAATGCTTGCGTTATCTTTCTTCCAGACTATTCAGATCTTTATTTAAGTCCAATTGGCGCTCTGGTTCAGAGCTCTGATCAATTAAACAATAATTTATCAGATAATATTGGCAGCGGGAAGCCCGAAAAGATTGCACCGGATCAGGTTGCCGATCTTTACCATAAGATCATCAAGGTTAGTGATGAAGATAAGAGTAAAGCTTCTGTAAAAAAGAATTGGCCAGTCAAAGAGCTTAATAATATTTCTGAAGCACGAACTTTGAACAGAGATGATATATATGTAAAGAAAAAGATCATCAGTTATTCCTGGCTTAACAGACTGGGTACTCAAGAGGAAGTCAACAGATTTCGTGATATAGATGATAGCGAATCCATCGATAATGATAATGACAGGAAAGAGCGTAATCCATTTAATTTTCCTAAGGGAGCTCTTTCCGGCAGTTTATTACATGATATCCTGGAGTTTGCAGACTTTAGTAATATCGATGCACTGAATGAGATAATAATTGATAAACTAGAACAGTATAATTTTGATTCAGGCTGGGCTAATCTGCTTAGAAAGTGGATTTGGGAATGTTTAAATACAGATCTTGGAATCAAGAGTATCAAACTTACAGATCTTGAGCCAAATGATACTCTCAAAGAGATGGAATTTCATTTTCCGATCAGATCTTCTGATGTGAGCAAAATATATAAATTGCTGCAGTACAATCATATAGATGAATCAATTGATGCTTTAATGGGGTATTTAAAAGGATTTGTTGACCTTATTTTCAGATGGGAAGGCAAATACTATATAGCGGACTATAAATCAAATTATTTAGGTGATACAATAGACGACTATTACCCATCAGCTTTAAAAAACAGCATACGGTCGTCTAAATATGATATTCAGTACCATATATATACAGTTGCGTTGGATAAGTTTTTAAGCACGAGGGTTAAAGAATACAACTATGAAAAGCACTTCGGTGGTGTTTTTTATCTCTATCTGAGGGGAATGAAGATGGATCACAGAACCGGTATATATTTTGATCGTCCGGATGCAAAAGACATTGAGTCACTTTCAAAGATCTTGTCATCATGAACATAACAGATATTATTAACAGCTGGTATGAAAGTGGTGAGCTCCATCCTCTGAGTTATCAATACACGTATCTGTTAAAAGAAATGGAGCCAGAAATAGGGGAAGGGATACTGTTGTTAGGTATACTGGCAGTTGAGTCGGTTCAGAATGGTCATACCTGCCTAAAACTTGACCCAAAGACACTTCGTAATAGTTTCAGCTATCCATACCTAGAGAAATTTACTGATAATAAGATATCAGAATGGGTATCCGAAATCATGGAATCAGATCTGGTAAGCACAGACGGGAAGACGCCGTTTGTTTTTGAAGATAACCGCCTTTATCTCCAGAAATATTGGGTTTACGAAAACTTTATAGCCGAAATCTTATCTGAAAAGGCAAAAGTCATAAATGAGCTTACTGAGAAAGAGATAGAGGTATTAGATGAGTTATTTCGGTCTGAGGATAATCTTAATAATGAGCAAAAGGTATCAATAGCCTTGGCACTCATTAAGAATCTTCTCTTTATCACAGGCGGCCCCGGTACGGGTAAAACCTATACGGTTATAAAGATCTTGAACGCTTTATTAAGATCCTCTCCAGAGGATCCCAGGATTGCAGTTTGTGCCCCCACCGGGAAAGCGGCTCAAAAACTGATGGATTCAATCAAAGCCGGTTTGGGTGATCTCGGGCAATCTAACCTAAACATACCAAATGAAGCGATTACAGTTCATAAACTACTTGGAGCTGATCGATTTGGATCTGAATTCCGGTATAATGAATCCAGGAAACTTCCGTATGAAGTCATAATCATCGATGAAGCATCAATGCTTGATGCAGGTCTTTGGTTTAATTTACTGAGAGCCATTACTTTAGACACTAAAGTAATTTTCCTGGGAGATAAAGATCAACTTGCTTCTGTCGAAGCTGGGTCACTACTTGGTGACATTTGCAGAGGGTCTGAAGGGTTTTCTCATACAATTTCAGCATTATTAAGCAGGTGGACTGATGTAAAAAATAATATTGGTCAGAGGTCATTTCCCATCAACGATTCGGTAGTTTTTTTAAAAAATACATATCGGTTTTCTGAGAACAGCGGGATAAAAATGTTGTCGGAATCGATCAGAAAAGGGGATACAAAGAACCTATTTAAGATATTAAATAACAATAACCTGAATGATGTAAGATGGGTTTCAGACCTAAGGCTCATTCATGATGAGGTTGTTAATGAATTTGGAGTAAATCTTCATAAAGATGTGATTAATACAAAAGATTTCTTTGAAATATCAAAACAAAAGAAGATTTTATGTGCAATAAGAAACGGGTTTTATGGTGTCGCGCAGCTCAATGACACTATCGAAAAAAGGATAAAGATAATAGAAGGGGTTTCAGAAAATCGAGAATGGTATGACGGTAGAATTATATTATCAACCAAGAATGATAATATGACTGGTATCAGAAACGGAGAACAGGGTATTTGCTCTTTCATAGACGGGCAATCTTATGTCGTTTTCGAAAATCAGCAGGATCATTCTGTGCCGGTGCAAAAGCTAAATTCATATGAAGCAGCATATGCTACTACTATTCATAAAAGTCAGGGATCTGAATTTGAAAATGTTGCAGTTATATTACCATCCAAGGATAATTTCGGTCATGTTTCCAGAGAACTGTTATATACATCTGTAACAAGAGCCAGGAAATCTGTTCTTTTAGTTGGGAATCAAGATATGATTACTCATGCTGTAAATAACCCCATAACAAGAAACAGTGGGTTAGCTTTTAAACTAAGATAAACTAAGGCATTATTATTACTGATCAGAAACATTTTTGGGTAAACGGTATATACAACTGTGAATATTTGATTCGTTAGAATTTGTACCCCGAAAAAGCCAACGTATAATGGGAGTGCGGCTGATACCCGTGCTCCTTTCTTTTTTTTCCACCATCTCTCCAGATATTCGCTCCTATACGTAATGCTAAAAAAGAAGCCGTAACGCTTTTACACGTTACGGCCTTGTTGACTTTTATACCCCGTAAAAGTCAACTTATAATCGGAGGTGTCTAGCAATCACCTCACGTTTATTTCAGCTCCTGTAAGTTCTGTAAACAAAGGCTCATTATCGCTTAGAATGACTTAATCGGGATTAGAAGCATTTAAGGAATAATTACATTGCTTTTTTGGCTGCTGTCATTCGTTGCTGAATTTTTAAATAAAAAAAGTCACCCCGGTTAAGGGGTGACTCCCTATTGACTTCTATACCCCAGAAAAGCCAATAGTCATGGATGCTTGCGCATCCAGGGTAATCATTAACTACAATAGAATATCAGGGCATATTTTTTCAATTTCGCTTAGAAAGCATTAATGGCCATTAGAACTATCTATATAAAAAAAGCCTGCTTGTTGGCAGGCTTTTTTGTACTGAATATGAAGACTATGATCAGGGATTGACTTCAATTAGTTCCACTTTAAAGATCAGCGTTTCAAATGGTTCTATTATACTTCCCTGAGGAGCTTGATTTCCATAAGCGAGATTGTAAGGTATATAAAACTCATACGTTCCGCCTTCCCTCATCAGTTGCAGACCCTCAGTCCAGCCTCTGATTACCCCATTAAGACGGAAAGTAACCGGTTCCCCGCGATCATATGAACTGTCAAATACTCGTCCGTCTATTAGCTTTCCTTCGTAGTTTACTTTAACTACATCCGTTTCTGCAGGTGAATCTCCATCACCTTCAGTGATCACTTTATATTGTAATCCTGAATCTGTTACCATAACACCATCGTTCTCTTTATTTGATTCAAGAAAATCTTCGCCTTCAGCAATATTTTCTTTTCTGCTTTCTTCTGCGAGTTCTTGTCTGAACGTATTAATTAAGGCAAACATCTGTTCTTCAGTCATAACAGGATCTGATTCACTTAAACCGGTTGAGAATCCTGTACGATAATCAGATTCGGAGAGATCGCCGAGCCCCTCATTACGTAGAAAATTTCCTTGTTGATAACCAACGGCATAACTCACACTATCAATTTTGCTATTCAGTGAAGTATCATTGGATGCTCCTCCGTTATTGCAAGCCGTAACAGTTATAAAAATGGAAGCTGCCAGGAGGGAATTAAAAAATAATTTCATGTCTGTAATTTTGGTTTGAGTTAACTAGGCTCTGAAAATACCGTTAATGAATACAAATTGGAATAAATGATTCATCTTATTGGTATATTGGATTTTATCTAATAATCACAAAAGAACATTTTGAATTTTAACGACTTTGGCTTTCGGGATGCCTTGAATTCCGGATTGAGAGACATTGGATTTGAGAGTCCAACACCCATACAGGAAAAAAGTATTCCAATTATTCTAGAGGGTTCTGATATGATCGGGGCAGCTCAAACCGGTACCGGTAAGACTGGAGCATTTGTAATTCCTCTTCTTCAAAAGATTCTGGAAAATCCATCTGAGCATACCCAGGCTCTGATTTTATCACCTACCCGAGAACTGGCTCAACAAATTGATGAGCAAATTTTTGCACTGGGTTATCATACCGGAATCAGTTCTGCAACTATAATAGGGGGTGAAGATTTTGCCAAGCAGGCAAATGCTATTCGCTCAGGAGTAGATGTAATTGTTGCTACACCTGGAAGATTAATTGATCAGACTAAAGTGCTTGACATCGATTTTGGGCATATTAAATATCTGGTGCTGGACGAAGGTGACCGCATGCTCGATATGGGTTTTTTACCCGATGTGAACAAGATCATCAGTAAATTGCCCACTGAGCGTCAAACAATGTTCTTCTCTGCTACTTTTCCGGATGAGATAAAGAAACTGGCAGACAGTATTATGCGGAACCCAAAAAGGGTTGAAATTGAGATCTCAAAACCCGCTGAAAGTGTAGAGCAGAAAGCGTACCTGGTACATCCAAAAGCAAGATTATCACTTGTAGAGAAGATACTGGAAGAAATGGATTGGGAATCCTGTATAATCTTTACAGCAACCAAAAAAGGGACAGATGAGCTCGAAAGAATTCTGACCAAGAGAGGTATCAATGCCGGAAGTATTCATGGTGACCGAAGCCAGGATGAGAGAAATAAGGCTTTGATGGATTTTAAGAATGGCACAGTGCCAGTTATTGTGGCAACGGATGTATTAGCAAGAGGTATTGATATTGATGACATCTCATTGATCATCAATTATGATGTGCCGAGAGCAGTGGAAGATTATATACATCGTATTGGCAGGACCGGGCGATATGACAAAAGCGGGGTTGCAGTAACTTTTGTGACAAGGAAGGATCAAAGATTTCTGGATAATATTAAGAAGAAAGTCGGGGATCAGCTCAGCATTGAAAAATATGATGATCGAAAGGATAATTCCCCTGAAAAGAAGAGCCGCAGAACTCCCGAGAAATCCGGATCAGGCAACGAGAATAATAAATCCTCAAACGATTCGTCTAAAAGAAGGAGAAAAGAGGTTCCTGACAATGAGAAAAGAAGCGAAAGAGAGAAACGACCAGAGAGAAAAAGTGAAGCTAAGCGACCTGAGGACGATAAAAGGTCAAAGGATAGAAATGACAGAAATCATCGAAAGGAAAGTGACCGTTCTTCCAATGATGATCGAACAAGAAGGACCGGCAGATCCGGTGATAGCCGAAGGAAAGAATCTGCAGACAGCAATACAATAGTAGCAGAAAGAATTCCTAAAGCAACATCAAGGAATAAGAAAAAAAGTACCCCTTCTAAAGGTGTGTGGGGACTGATCAAAAGTCTGTTACCAAGATTTTAATTTCGAACCAATACTAAAACTACAGTCAAATGCTGAGACAATTTCTAAGTTTGTTTGTTCTATCCATACTTTTAACCTATCAGGTTAACGTATTTGGACAGGATTCAGATAATAGAACAGAAGTTATTCAGGTTGCTGATTCATCAAGCTATGAAATCCCAGAAATGCTACCTGTTGTCTATGATGGAAACGTGAAAAATGTCATACTTCTGATCGGTGACGGAACAGGAATTGCTCAGATCACATCAGGTCAGCTTAATTCTGTGGGGCCAGACGGAAGATTATATCTGCAAACTATGCCGGTTACAGGTATTGTGAAAACACATTCTTCCAGCAGTTTGATCACCGATTCCGCTTCAGGAGCTACAGCTTACAGTTGTGGTATTAAGACCTATAACGGAGCAATTGGTGTTGATCCTGATGGCAGGACCTGCAAAACAATTCCCGAGATCCTTCAGGGCTTAGGATATAGTACAGGTCTGGTTGCGACTTCCAGCATAACTCATGCAACTCCAGCTAGTTTTGCTTCTCATGTTCCGCAACGTTCTATGGCAAACGAGATAGCAGCCCAACTTACACAATCAGGTCTGGATGTAATGCTTGGTGGCGGACTTCAGTATTTTTTACCTGCCAGCGATACACTCTCGGAAAGACAGGATGATTTGGACCTGATCTCCGATCTTAAGAATCTGAAATATGAGCTTCTGTTCAATAAAGATGAGCTGCTGAATAGCTCAGGAAATAAGTTAGTGGGTTTATTTGCACTCGATGGTTTGGAATATGATTATGATGAGCCCAGAATTGCAGATATGACCAAGAAAGCCCTGGAAGTTTTATCCAAAGATGAGGATGGTTTTTTCCTTATGGTTGAAGGTAGTCAGATCGATTGGGGGGGACATGGGAATAATGCGCGGTACGTGCTCAGGGAAGTACAGGACTTCGATCAAGCAGTCAAAGCAGCGTTAGACTTTGCTGAGGAAGACGGTGAAACGCTGGTTATACTTACTGCGGATCATGAAACAGGAGGGATGACATTGCAAAGAGACCTGAATGACAGTAGTCAAATGGAGATTTACTGGACCAGCGGATCTCATACGGGTACTCCCGTTCCTCTAATGGCTTATGGACCGGGATCACTTGAATTTATGGGCTGGAGAGACAACACCTACGTCAGCCTTAAATTAGCCGAACTATTGGGTATTACTGATTTCCCTATTATTCTGAATTCGGAAGATCAATAATCCTGGTTCTTAAGGATTTTCCGGTCTCTGTGACAGAGGTCCAGGCTACAACAAGGTTATTATCTACCATACTTAACTGTGGGAAACCGGTATTTCGGTTTTTTGTAATTTCTTCCTTAAATGGTTGACTGATGAACTTTCCCTGAAGATCATATTCATTAACCAGCAGGATCCCATTGCGATCTATCCAGGAAATAAATACCCGACTATTTCTCAACAATGCCTGTACTCGTCCTTCAGGTGAGTTGTTATCAGATATTCTGATTTCGGCAGGGCTGTCACCATCAATTATGCGCCATTTGACCGCTGCTTTATTATTTGCTCCGGTAAACCATGATACTAAGGTCTTACCATCCTCATAGGAAGATGAAGGGCCATTAACAGGACAGGCTGCAATTTGCCAGTTATCGGGTGCAACTAACTCCGGATTATTCCATTCTTCACCATCAAAACGGGCAAACTTAATATCCCGAATCTCATTTTCATTACGATCCCGGAAAAAAACGATCAGACCGTTCTGTGTTTTGGTGAGTGAGGTGTTGCAACAGTCACACACCGAATCATCTATCAGATACCGGTTCAAAACTCTTCCGCTAAGATCAAGTAAAGCCCCACGCAGTGACATCGACTTATTGATATCTGAATACTCTGATCTTTCACGATCAGCTGTCTGCCTTCCATCCAGCCACACGACCATAAAAGTAGAATCGGTAACCATTTCCATAGATACAAAACCATGTTCAGTTTTGGTTGAGTCATTATGTACGACAAAAGGCTTTCCGCTTCCTGATACCTGTATCCAGGTATCGTATGAGTATGTATCGGGGGAGGATTTTTTAAGCCATGTTGATGCTACAAGACCTTCATTATTTGCTGCCAGTTCAGGAAAATCAGCCCAGTTAATGAACCAGTCAGTACCTTTTGCGACATCTAAGGGGTCAGACCAGCCGTCATTGCTAAAGGTGCTATATCTAAGGGATGAAGAATCATCCTTTGTTTCAACCCAGCTCATAAATAAAAGTGTATCGTTCACCTGGTAGAATCGAGGAAAAGAACTGATATCCTTACCGGCAGGATGATCTTCAAATGAGTTTGTATTACCGGGTCGGCTGCAACTTATTGATAACGCAAAGAATAAGAGTAAATAATAGAATTTCATGCTGATCTTTTTTTGCAAATGTAGGATATATAAGTACCTAATACAGCGAATATGAACGATAAAAACAAATACCAGTTTGGTTCAAAGCGGTAGGTTTGTATGAACTCAAAGCATTTCCAGAATAGGATAAATAGTCCGAAATACATGCCTTGTATTTTGAGGTTATCCTGATCAATAGTCAGGGATATCATCCCTGAGAACCATGAATTAATGAGAGTGCCCGTCAGAATGAATATGATCCAGACTTTACCGGGTAATTCATTGATCCCAAAAAAAATAAATTCAGTCCGATGGTAAAAAAGGATAACCAGACGGATAAAACCCTCCATAAAAAGGAATAAAATAAAGCCGGCAAATGATATGAAAAGACTTCTCATTGAACGGAAATTTTGATGTGATTGTAATGAACTCGTGAATACCAACCAAATCTAATATATGCCAGAAGGACCGGAAATTTGGAGAGCAGCTGATAAAATCAAGAGAGCTATCTCTGGCCATACCGTAAAAGATGTATGGTTTGACTATGATCATTTAAACAAAAGAAGTAATGACATAAAAGGAAGAGAAGTAACCGATGTATTGCCGAGAGGTAAAGCTATCATTACAAAATTTTCAGGTGACCTTAATATGTATAGCCATAACCAGCTCTATGGCAAATGGATGATCAGTAAATCTCATGAAGAACCTGATAATAACAGAACTTTACGAGTGCGGATCAAAACAGAGAACGCTACAGCTTATTTATATTCAGCCTCAGAGATCGAGTTACTAAAGGATGATGAAGTTGAAAAACATTCCTATATATGTAAACTTGGTCCGGACGTTGTTCATCCGGCGACTACATTTGAACAGGTTTTAGCACGATATCAGGATGAAACATTTAAGAACAGAAAGCTGACTACGTTATTACTGGATCCCGGCTTTCTAAGTGGCATTGGAAATTATCTGAGGTCGGAAATACTCTTTCTTGCCAGAGTAGACCCGTCATACAGACCTACTGACTGCAGTAAAGATGAATTGCAACAACTTGCCAAGTATAGTCTTGATCTCCCAAGAAGATCGTATGAAACCGGGGGCCTTACTACAACGGATGATCTGGTAAAAGCTTTAAAAGAAGAAGGAGCTACCCGTAGTCAATACAGGCATTATGTGTACGGAAGAGCTTCAAAGCCGTGTTACCTTTGTGGTAATAAAATTCAGGTAGTCAAAACGGGCGGAAGGAAAGTATTCTATTGTGAATATGAACAAATAAAGGATTAAAATTTGGTCCGAATATTCGTAGTTTAAGGTTTGCACATTAATGGGCAGAACAATGAGAAATTTAATTTTATCGGCTATAATTTCACTTACTTCTTTGGCTGTAGCTGCTCAGGATAAGGGAGTAATCCGTTTGTCAGAACCAGTTATAGAGACAGATACATACGAAGTTTTTGGTGAATCTAATTACTCCTGGGAACAAGCTTTGAACCTGCATGATGTGATTAGATTACAAGATGACTATATCAATAAAGAAGTATTAATCGAGTCACAGATCACCCAGGTATGTCAAAAGAAAGGGTGTTTTTTTATAACTCAATCTGAAGGATTTTATGCCCGTATTACATTCAAAGATTATTCATTCTTTATTCCGACCAACACGGCTGGTAAAACTGTTTTAGTTAAAGGAGTATTTAACCTTAAAGAACTTTCAGCTGAACAGAGCCAACACTATCAAGAAGATCTGACTGGCAGATTCTTTGAAGGTGCGTTGGCCACTCAAGAATATTCAATAATTGCTACCTCAATTTTAATTCCAAAAGACTAACATTCTTCATGGCAGACAACGATCTGATCAATGACAGTACCCTTATCAATACCGACAAACAATTAATGGAATCTCCGGAAGTGGAGAAGATCGCAGAGAAGGTGATCAAGGATCATAAACTGGAATTTGGTCCTGCTGAAATCGGATATTTTCTCGTTTATCCAAATATTTCAAAACAACGGGCAGCTAAGTGTATGAAAGCGACCCGGGAAGTTAAATATTACTCGGGAAATGATTACCTGATAGAAATTTCGGGTGAACTCTGGGATATGCTGGATAACGATACTAAAGAGCTTCTACTTTATCATGAGCTT
The DNA here is from genome assembly GCF_040811775.1 of Balneola sp. MJW-20. Classification (NCBI taxonomy): domain Bacteria; kingdom Pseudomonadati; phylum Balneolota; class Balneolia; order Balneolales; family Balneolaceae; genus Gracilimonas; species Gracilimonas aurantiaca. The sequence continues at coordinate 668,792 of NZ_JBFNXW010000001.1, read as the reverse complement.
CTGCATATAGACCCATCGTTCAAGTCAAAAACTCAGGAATGGAAAATGAATCTTAAGCGACCGGAATATTCGGACTTTTATACCATTGCTGATAAGTTTGGTAATGAATGGTATAAAACTATACAGGCAACCGTTTCATCACTATACGATCTTGACCCAAGACAGGAGAGTAAGGTCAAAATGTGACAAGTGGATTATCCTTAAATTTCATAGCCCTCTTTTTGCAGAATTGACTTTACCTTTGGTACGTGGTCACCCTGCAACTCGAGGGTTTTGCCTTTTACAGTACCTCCGGTCCCTAAACCGGTCTTGAGTTTCTTTAGCAGCTTGTCGATCACTTGTGGATTATGGGTTATACCTTTGATCACGGTCACCTGCTTACCACGACGACCTGCAGTTTCCATAGTCACTGTTACTTTCATAAAAAGAATGATTTACACACACTACCTGAATGGCAGGGTGCTGATTAGAAATCGGAACTAGTTATCTGTGCGAGGTCTGGGAGAAGGAAGGATCGACCCGTTTACACGAATGGATTTAGCCCACCAGACGACTTTTTCAATAAGTGATGATGGTGCCCGGAAGGTCACCACTACATCGGCTACTCTTTTAAGCATCTGATCTAACTGATCGGTGTTGTTAAATTCGATCAGTGCAGAGCACTTCAGCTTATTAAGCGCATTTAAAAAATATTTTTGCTGAGGAGTGGCATATTTTACTACAGAATAGGTGAACCCGGTGTAAACACCGTTAAGCATTCCACCATTACGAAATATGACTAGTTCAGCGTCATCAATGATATCATCAATAGCAGTATCAATATTCTTAAAGGACTCCTCCTCAAAAGGAGTGATTATTTCATTGAGGTCTACTTCAACAATCTTACCAATCGTTTCTCTTCGGATCTGATCGACGGCGTAATTACGATTCTCGTCAAAATCACCGGCAAAAACGATTAACTGTTTTTCGGATTGTTTGCGATAATGTCGAATAAATTCGTTATAGGAGGCGCTGTTGAACTCGTACATTAAATTCTTGTGTAAGTTAATTTATGCAGGTCCAAAGGTAGCCTATATCTGCATTTATTAAAAGCTGGAAGAGTAAATATCTTACTCTTCCATACTTCAACTAATATCATCTTTTAGCGCGGGTGCCGCTTATTGTAGCTCTTGTATTATTACCCGCCGGGGTAGTTACAACTATTGAAATACTTGTTTCTGCAGTGGCACTGTTATCCTGGTCTGTATCGCTCACAGAAAACTGGAAGTCAGTAACTCCGGCACCACCCTGAAGATAGTCTCCCAAGGTTACAGAAACATCTCCTGTAGCGTCCAGTCCCTCACCAGCCTGTACTTCAATGGAAGTTCCTGCAGGCATTGGATTACCGTTACCATCAACCACAGAGTAGGTAAAGGTTTGGCCGCCATTTGCCGGCACATTAATGGTTGTTGGATTAATACTTATGTTAGCAGAAGAAGTTGAAAACAGAATTACGATCTCGTTTTCGATATCGTTTCCATCCTGATCTTTAGTACTGGCAGTAACCCTGGCAAAACCTGCTCCCAGGATTGCATCATTCGGGCGAGGATTACCTGAAATAAGATCAACAGTGATCTCACCATCATCATCCGTTTGACCTGACCCCTGAATTATTCCACCGGTTGTTCGGAAATATACGGGAGTACCTGGTCTTACAGGATTGCTGAATTCATCACCTACAATTACGGTTACCGGGTTTCGGTTACCGTTGATACTGTATCCTTCGAAATTATACACATCAGGGGCAATTGAGAAGTGATCTGCATCCGGAAAGCCACCGGTGATAGTAATCAATACCGGCTTCGACCGAATTGTCAGAGGAACTTCAGGTCTCTCTATAACAGCTTCTACCATCACCACTCCGGCCCGGTTTCCGCTGAATAAATTTGATGTGACTTTTCCGCTTGAATTTGTTCTGGCTGAGGTAGGGGTCAGGCCTTCACCACCTCCCGGGCCTGAAATGATATTGAAATCGACAGCTGTTGAATTATTTATATCCAGAGCGCGCCCAGCTGAATCCTGGACTTGAAATGTAAAACTGGCATTAACTATACCACCTGTCTGCGCAATATTAATGCTCTCATTTGATAGGTTGGTCAAAATGATGGATGCTGCTCCAGCGGGTGTGCCACCAACTCCATCTCCACCGTCTCCATCTCCGCCGCCACCTGCATTATCAGGAATCAAAGCGATAGGATCGTTTAAAGTAATATCTACTCCGGGGGAAGCAACAACGGTAATAGTAACACGATCAAAGCCGGTCTTTTTTGCTTCAATCTGTATGTCAGTAGATTCCGGTACATCAATATTACTGAAAGTGAAATTACCATTTGTATCCGTGACCCTGACCGGACCACTGATTTCTGCAGGAGAGATGATCTCGACAATAGCTTCATCAAGTGGATCTCCGGTCGCATTATTGATCACCCGACCGGTGATTGAAATTTCGTCGTCAGATGACGTGCTTTCACATGCTGTAAAAATACCCGTCAGGGCAATAAGGGATAAAAGAAGTAGTCTTTTCATGATATTTTTTTCTATTGAGAGATGATAAGCAGCAAAACGTTACATAATTATCAATAGGGATTGTACTGAGAGTGTCAATCAGAATCAATTAATGCCTTCAAATACTGAAATTTAGGCTAGAGACCGTCTGGCTCTGGCACAAACCTCCATACGATGAAAGCCATTACCAGGATCATGATGGCACCCATTAAAGTATTCGAGAAGAAGCCTTTTTCCACATAAAAGGGACCAGCCAAAGAACCACCCAGCCCATATCCTATCTGTCCAATAGCAATGAGCAGACTCATCAGGGAGCCTCGATTATTCGAACGGACCAGCTCGGTAGATAATGCCTGAAAGGGAGAGATCCTCATGGCAACAAGCATCATAGTAATAAAGAATAGTATATAAGAGATCCAGAATTCTGTAATTAGAGTGGTCGTGAAATACATAACCAGTGAGAGTCCTATACAGGAAAATATTACAATACTTTTTCGGCCAACTTTGTCAGATAAACGACCGGCAATGGGTCCCGTTATTACATTTGCTACACCACCTACAAGAAATAAGGAGGCGATTTCATTACCGGATACCTCAAATGTTTCTTCAAGCCAGGTAGGGAAGTAGACCACGAACACAGATATACTCAGAAACATAAACATATATGAAACGGCTACGGCCCTTACTTCACTTCGCTTCAGTAACTTCCAGTATTTTGCCAGTGATCCTTTAAGGGTGACCTTTTCAGCAGACAGATCAACATCCGGTTGTGGGACTTTGAAGTATATAAGTATAAAGGTCATGCTCATAATGATCCCAAAGAGTACAAAGGGAAACCTGAATCCCATTTGTTCTGCCAGTACCGTTCCCATAGGTATACCGAGTATTTGTCCCATTGCAATTCCACTCATGATCCAGCCATTAGCCCATCCTCTTTTTTCATAAGGGAAGAAATCACCAACATATGCAACTGCAGATCCACTGAGTACCCCACCCGCCATACCAGCCAGTGCTCTGACCATAAGCAATCCGTAGAAGTCAGTGACAAAATAGTGGAGAATCAAGAACAGGGAAATACCGCCGGTTCCAATAAGAAGGATCTTTCGTCGGCCGATTCTATCAGACAAAGGGCCCATGATGATTGCAAAAAGTCCTACCATACTCGCATACACGGTTACCAGTGTTCCCAGTGCTTCGAGAGGAGTAGAGAGTTGTTCGCTGATCCTGGGAAGGATAGGAGATATGATCATGACCTGTGAACTGGCTGCGAAAACCAGTAACCACAGAGCAAAAATAATTAAATAAGGATTTGCTTTATCAGGTTTGATCATATGTAAGTAGTTGCGAGGACTAAAATAAAGGAGAGTATCTGAATAATCCTCATTAATTATTGGATTAACTTAATATTACAATACTTGACCATTACACTTGATATGTCTAAAATTGCCCTGTAACAAATCACTACAGCCACGCTCTTTTAGTGTGGATAGCCCAAAAACGGCTTAATAAACTCTAATTTTCTTTGAAATAAACTTTTCGAAACTTAACCCCGAATCAAGAAATTCAAAGAAAAAACAAATACAACAATTAGGAGATCATCATGGGTCAACAACAACTATTACTCGTAATCTTAGTAACCATCATCGTAGGAATCGCAACTGTAGTAGCTATCAACACCTTTGGTAGTGCTGCTGATAGTGCTAACCTTGACGCAGTACGTCAGGACATGGGTAGTATTGCAGCTTCTGCTCAGGGATATTACATGAAGCCTGCTATGCTAGGTGGTGGTGGAAGAGATTTCACTGGCATCACATTTAACGATATCGCGTTTGGCGGTACCAATAACGGTGCTGATCAGGCATGGAATGAAAATGGTGTTTATGTAATCTCTGCTGCTGGAGCAACTTCATTCACACTGACAGCTCACCCTGCAAGTGATATGACAAATGCACCTGCTGAAGGAGAAACAGCTACTACACCAATTGTAGCAACTGTATTACCTGATGCTATAAGTTTCTAAGAACTATTCTGGAATTAGCCTCACCTCATCAGGTGAGGCTTTTTTTTTGCCATGAAAAAGATCCCGTTAATCTTTGCTCTGTTATATTTGGTTATATCACCTTCATTCTCTAGTGGGCTATATGATATATTTGATGAGAAAAGAATTTTAGAATTTATAGTACTCACCCTGACTTCGATTACTTTCATGATTATCAAGTCAAAATATGACTTGAACATTGATCAAAAGATTAAAGGGGCTTTTGTAATACTATTTATTTTATGGGTGATCTCAGCTATTAATGCAAAGCTGATAAGCTGGTCAATACTGGAAATTTGCTGGTATTTACTTCTTATCCAGCTCATTTATTATTCAGCCTATATCTATACCTTTGATACTTCTCAAGCTAGGCGACTGCTGCTGATCGCTATTTTTTCCATGGTCCTAATTTACGAATCAAGAGTCATTGCAGATTATGTTATTGGATTAATCAGAAGTGACTGGACGACCTGGCCAAGACAAAGAGATGTGGTAATGATGTACAAGGGTGTAAATATTAATCCCTCCGGTTTTCTGAATTTCAGGCACGTTCGTTTTTTTAATCATCTACAAACATGGTCATTACCATTATTAGTCTTTGGGTTCTCATATTATCGGGATGATATGATTAAACCGTTGAGGACGGTTGTATTTATTATAATCTGTTTTTGGTGGACTCTAGTATTTGCGGCTGATGCGAGAGGCACAATGTTAGCTTCTTTCCTAAGTATTTTCATAGGTCTCTACATTACAAAGAGCATCAAATCAGACTATTTTAAAACCTATTTTATTTCCTGTGTTTTAGGCTTGGGTATTTATATAGTTTTATTTCTATTACCAGAAAATGAAGCTAAAGAAGTACTTACAAGGTTTGGAGATTCTGGAAGATTTAATGCATGGCTATTCTCAATAAAACTAATCGTTGATAATCCTTTACTAGGATTGGGTCCTATGCATTTTTCACATGCGGATCTTGATTTTCAACTATCGACTCCTCATAATTTATTTTTCCAGGTTGGTTCTGAATGGGGGCTTCCTGCTACAATAATCTTTTTTGTAATTACTCTATTTTGCTACAGTAAATACTATTCTCTAACAAATGAGAGTTTCAAAAACGATAATACAAATTATTTCAGGTTGGCCATTTTTATGTCGTTGACAGCAGCATTAATACATTCAATGTTTTCCGGAATTTATAATTCTCAATTGAGTCAAATATTCGGTTCTTTGATAATTGGTATAGCTATATCCGACTATTATTTAGAATCAAATAATGCTTTATTTCTTAAGGCAGATTCTTTTGGTTTCGGTAAGACTTTAATAGTTATAATTATTGCAGCTAATCTGATTTTTGTGTCTTATAAAGTTTTGAATGACATCCCAAAACTTGAAGATAGAAAAATTGAATATGCTGAGCGATATAATGCATTAAGATTACTGCCCAGATTTTGGGTGCAAGGTATTATATATGAGGACTAATTAGATTATTCTAAGAATGAGAGATTCTCATGAATATTTCTTAGCCTTAAGAAAAAACAGAATTAGATGGGTCAACAACAGCTTTTACTGGCAATTTTAGTCACTATTATAGTTGGAATTGCTACAGTGGTAGCAATTAACACAATGATTGATGCGAGAGATGAAAATTACTCGGACCAAATTAAAAATGAATTAATAGAAGCAACCTCATTGGCCAGGGCATATTATCAAAGAGCATCTATGCTTGGAGGAGGAGGGAAGTCATTTGCCAATATTGAATTAGTTCATTTAAATTTGTCACAAAATCATACATTAGGACTGTTTGAAATTACCAATAGAAACCAGGATAACTTTGAAATAACCGTTACCCCGAGTTTTGGAGGAGACATTATCGTTGCCACGATAACCTCAAGTGAAATAACGATAGATGAGGAATAAATATGGGACAATTTCGACTTAAAGCAATATCGTCTAAAGGCAAACAGATTCAGACTGAGTTTGAGGCTATCAATAAAAAAGAGGCTCAGACAAAGATTGATAAGCTCAGTAAATCCAATGGCTTTAAAATTCAATCTATCGATGAGAAACAAACTTTTATATATAAAGCCCAAAAACCTGGAAAACCGGTTGTAACCGGTGAACAGGATGCTTATACCAAAGAAGAACTTGAAAGAGCCTTAGTTAAGCTTGGTTTTCAGGTAAAAAGCATAAACAAGAAATGGTTTGATTTTAAAGGCGGTGTACCTCTTCAGGAGGTTGTTGGGTTTATCAGCCTGTCGGCAAATCTTTTAAAGCAGCAGCTTACTTTTGATGAGATCCTAACCCTTTTATACGAGGATACTACAAATAAAAGGATGCAGGAAGTGATTAAGACCATTCAAAAAGACCTTAAGGATGGTAAGGATGGGGAAGAAGTATATATGAAGCACGAAGGAGTCTTTGGGAAATTTGCAGCGTATATGTTAAGTGTAGCTTCTACTTCTGGTAATATGGCCCTGGTGTTTGACAGTACGGCTAAATTCCTCGAGCGAGATGCTGAATTCAAAAAGAACCTCAGAAGATCATTGATGATGCCAGCGGTAACCGTACTCGCGGTTATCGGGGTGATCTTGTTCTATGTGGGTTATATTTTTCCTGCTACGGCTGAAATGTTTGTAGAAATGAACATCGAACTTCCTCCAATGACTGCAGCCACTCTCGAGCTTAGTTACTGGTTATCAGATAACTGGTTTTGGATATTATTAAGTATTGCATTGCCGGTAGCAGCATTGATGTGGTACATCAAAACACCAAAAGGTCGACTGAGAATGGATAAATATCTCATGCATGTTCCGGTAATTGGTGATCTATTACATAAAACCAGTATTGAGATATTTTCAAGGGTATTTTATACCCTCTACAGTGGTTCTGGTCAGAATATTGAAGTAATAAAAGTAGCAGCAGAAGCATGTAGAAATACCTATATGGAGAAACAGATCAAAGATGTAGCTATCAAGATGATGCTTAAGGATGGTGCAGGCCTTATTGAATCTATCGAAGCTACTGGGGTATTTACTACTACTGCAATCAGTAGATTCAGGCTTGGAGCGGAGTCAGGTGCACTTCGAGACAACGCTAAACAACTTGCGGATTATTATGAGGTTCAAACTACACATAAGATGCAATCAGTTATTGATCTTATTAATTTATTCGTGAATTTGTTTATTATGATAGCATTGATTGCAATTACAATTGTATCATCTGAAACAGCACTGGTAAAACCAAATTCACAGTTTTAGGATAGACCCCAACCGGGAATAAATGGGAAAAATTAATATCAGGCGGCATATAGGGGACATCCTTGTTAAGAAGGGTGTCATCACGGACGACCAGTTACAAAATGGTCTCACTATTCTGTCCCAGGAACCTGCGGATAGCCCAAGGAGACTTGCGCAAATCTTGTATCAGGATCTGGGACTTGATCGTCATTTGATCATGAAAGAGATCGCTTCAATCTATGCATTTGATGAAGTGCTTTCAGGTTACGACAGCGTTCCTCCTGAGGTAATCGAAAAGATCAAAAAACTGGTTGAGGAGCTTTCAACAGATATAGTTGATGGCCTTGTGCACCATAAAGCCATTCCTTTTCACAAAAATACCAATTCAGTAGTTTTAGCTGCCGCTGACCCGTCCGATCCCAACATTCAGGATGTGATTTCCAAGCTGAATTTCAAGCAGGTTGAACTGGTCTATTGTCAGTATGAGTTGATTGAAGACATATTGTCTAAGGTCTACGAGCAGAAAAATGAGTTTCTGGATCTGCTCGAAGAGATAGATTATGAAGAGCCCGATCTCGAAGAAGACAATACAGAGGTCAATGAAGATGAGATTGAAGCTGAGATCAACCAGAGTATGCTTAACTCTCTGGTTGAGGGAATGCTTGTTGAATCAGTACGGCAGGGCGTGAGTGATATTCATGTTATTCCATCCGGTCCAACAACTACTGATATACGATTCAGGGTTGATGGTAAACTGATGTTATGGTATCAGCAACAAAATGTTAAACCTGAGGCCATTTCAGCTGTAATCAAGGACAAAACCAGGAATGTAGACCGTTTTGAGAGAGATTCTTCGCAGGATGGTTTTATTCAGAGACAAATTGATGGAATAGGTATCCGATACAGGGTTTCTATTATGCCTATTGTTGGTAAACAATTTGATCGAAAATTTGAATCTGTTGTAATCCGTGTTCTGGATGACCGAAAAGTTATACGTGATCTGGAAAAACTGGGTCTCCAGGCCCAGGCAAAAGATAATTTTGTAAAGTCTATTCAAAAACCGTCAGGTATTGTAATTATTACAGGTCCTACCGGTAGTGGTAAATCAACGACACTTGTGGCGGCCTTATATTATGTGATTGACCCAACAAAAAATGTATTAACGGTTGAAGAGCCTGTAGAATATATCATTGAGGGTGCTCGTCAGTTAAAGATCAGTCATCATATGACATTTGATCAGTCGATACGAGGTATTCTTCGTCATGACCCTGATATTGTTCTGGTTGGTGAGATGAGGGATCTTAAAACCGCAGAAATTGCCATTAAGCTTGCAAATACCGGTCACCTTACATTCTCAACTCTTCACACTAACGATGCCCCAAGTGCAGTTTCCCGTTTATTTAAAATGGGTGTAGAACCCTTCCTTATTGCTAATGCAGTTAACCTGGTAGTTGCTCAGCGATTGATACGTACACTATGTAAAGAGTGCAAAGAGGTGTATGAACCTCATCCTGAAATGGCCCGCGGAATTGGATTTACAGATGAAGAAATTGAAGAGACAACATTCTATAAGGCGGTGGGTTGCGATAAATGTAATAAAACCGGATACAAGGGCAGGGCAGGTATTCATGAAGCACTTTACTTTTCTAAAGAAGTAAAGCAAATGATTTTGGATGCCGGAGATGATATTGACGAAGGCGCTATCAAGGATCTGGCTGTTTCTCAGGGAATGCTGACACTTCGCGCCAGCGGTAGAGGTAGGATCAAAGAAGGCATAACTACCATTGAAGAAATAATTGCTATAACTCTTGAAGATTAATTTATGAAGAGTTGAAATTAATAACGAACTTAGCACATATTAACAAGGTCTAAATATGAATGATCATTCAAGTAATAATATCAGTGATCAGATGCCGGATTACGTAAAGAAATTTTTAAAAGAGCCACCCTTATTATTGAAAAACTTTCATTATGAGGATGTTCTGGAGTTTTTGCAGTTAGGAAAGATCGAAAGATTTATTGCTGATGAAATTATTTTGAATGAATCAGAGTATGTGAATTCGGCTTATTTGGTTGCTGATGGTAAAGTTTCTATCTGGAAAGACAACATTCAGCTTGCAACCTTAAGCGAAGGAAACTTTCTGGGAGAAGCATTTTTATTTAGTAAAAACAACCGAATGGCTAAGGTAACTGCAGATGGAGACTGTGCTTTATTGAGATATGAACGATATGAAGTGCTAAGTTTCTTCAGAAAAAAACCAGAAAAATTGTTCAATATTTTCACAAAAAATATCATCGAAATTCAGCAGCGAAAGATTAGTAACATGAACGTTCAGTTACTAAACTTGAAAAAAAGGCTTTTAAACGATACAAACTGGTAGCTGTTCGTAAGTTATTAATTATTAAGCCTTTTAAGCTAATTGAGATTATTTGGGGTAAATTTCTAAAAAATAATTCGTAACAATTAGATAATTTTAATATCTATTAACTCAAGATCATCTATTAAAATTAAACGGCTTTTTTATGCAGGCGGCTCTCAAAGACCTCGATATATCTGCACTTACTGACCCGATATTAAACAACCTTCCAAGGTCTGCGAGAGGTATTGATCTTCATATTCAGCTGGGAAAAATCATTGAAGATCTTCCTGAAGATAATCGTGAAGAATTAACCTCATTTCTTGAGTCATTTCTTCACAAAATGCTTCAAAATGAAGCCTCAGATATTGATCTTGGTGGACCAGGGTGTGGGGGCAAAGTCTGGTACAGGGTTTTTGGAGATAAAAAACCCCTTAAATTGACTCATCCCTTCGAGCTGAATCAGAGTAATGTTCTTCTTCATAGTATACTCTTACCCAGTCAGAGAGAACAACTCATTAAGAATCGAAATCTGGATTTTTCATACTCCCTGGATCTCCAAAATGGTTCTCGTCAAAGATTCAGGGCAAACATGTATTTCGACCTGGAACACCTCGCACTAAACATGCGGCGAATTGATAATGAGATAAGACCATTTAAGGGACTCGGGGTTCATACGGAAGTAGCTAAGGCATTGAGTCTTAAATATTATAAATACGGTTTGACTCTTATTACCGGTATCACCGGGTCTGGTAAATCTTCTACATTGGATACTATCATTGATGCCAATAACCGTACCGTTGACTCACATATCGTAATCGTTGCTTCACCGGTTGAATTAATTCATGATCCTATCCGATCGGTAGTAAGACATCGTGAAGTAGGCAGAGATGTTGTATCATTCAAACAGGGTGCAATTCAGGCTCTGCGTCAGGATCCTGACATTATTGTAATTGGTGAGCTTAGAGATCCTGAAACGATCATGACCACGCTTGAAATTACTGATTCCGGACATAAAACTTTTGGAACATTGCACACCTCTTCAGCTATGGAAAGTATTGAGAGGATTCTGGGTGAGGTTCCAACAGAAGAACAAAACAGAGTCCGTACCCGATTAGCTGATGTTCTTACTTGTGTTATTTCTCAAAAACTTGTTCCTTCCTTAGATGGAAAACGGGTTCTAGCAAAAGAGGTTCTAATGGTCAATGGTTCGGTCAGGGCTGCCATTCGAAATAACAATATCCCAGAAATTTATCAGATGCTGATGGAAGGCAGTGATAAAGGTATGCTTACGATGGAGCAGGATCTTAAAAGATTATATAATGATGGTAAGATCTCCAAGGAAAGTGCACTTAATTACGCCAATAACAAGTCCAAGATCATTCAACTACTCAGCGAGGTTAATTACTAGGTATGGCCAGAGGTAAGATATATACCGGTATAACACTAGAAGACGACCTCTTAAAGATTGCTCGGATCCGTGTAAATGGTAAGAAAGTCACACTAGTAAACCTAGACCAGGTGCGACTTGTAGAAAAATTGCAAAGGGCGGAAGTCAAAGCGGAGGTGAATGAGCAGGTATTTGATGACATGGATATGGACATGGATTTGGATATAGATGATGCAATTGATGAAACGATCTTTGGAATTGATGATGCTTTAGATGAAGGTACCTCTGAAGATATTGATGATCTGGGGGTAGACCTTGGTTTGGAATCTCCGGATGATGATCTGGATCTTGATCTGGACTTTGAGAATCTGGAAGAAGATGAAGACATGGCTGACATGGATATGGCTGATGAAGCAGATGTCCCATCTTCAAATGAGCTTTTGTTATATAACGTGCTCTCAGCTATTGATCCAAAAAGAGTAGATCTGGGATTAGGAATTCCCTCCGGTAATACTATATATCAGATACTGAGAGATGTTGACTTCAATGACACTAAGAGTAAAGATCTTCAGGTTATAATTGAAGACAGATTAGAAGCTTTTCATGGGGTCGTTAAAAGTGAAGACTTTTATTCTTATTCCATCAGAGAAGATGGAAGTATGCTTCTGGCTTCATTAGATGACGAACCAAGCCTCATAGGTCTTGTCAACCGCACTCAGGATCTGTATTCAGGAAAGGCATTCATCAGTGATGTAGTTCCGGAAGAAATGGTAGTGCTGGGGCTTATTAATACTAATTATGATCTTTCCCCGGATTCCATTACTGGTGTAATTCAATTTGGCGTAGACCAGAGCCGGGTTCTCTTTCTGAAAGGCAACAATCTATGGATTGTATCGCCGATTATATCTGAAGGAGTTAATTCAAAAAAGGTTCTGAACACTATATTTTCAAAAATACTCTTTCAGCTTGACACCGGTGAAGTACCTAACCTTGATAAGATCATTATTTGTAATAACTCTATTGGTGATGCTGCCATAGAGTTTTTTGAGGATCGGTTCACTGATGTAGATGTCTCTGAGTTTAGGTTCTCTGATGATTTGTTTGACACAGAGATCACAAGTGAGAGATCAATTGCGGCTTATACTACAACTATAGGAGCTGCATGGAGTGCTTCTGCAGTTAATAAGAAGGAATTTCCGGGAATCAGTTTTATTCCAAAGTATGTTAAAGACAAACAAAAAATCTTTAAGCTGCAATGGCACGGCTTTATGTTGTTATTGCTTATCTTCTTAACACCCTTCGCATTTAATTACTTTTATACAGCCAACGTATCTGAAATTAATTCGCTTGAAAACGAAATCCGAAGCCTGAATCAGCAAATAACTGAACTGGAACCAACGGTACAGGAATATAACAGGATCAGTGCTGAAATGACTTCTATTCAAGGTAATCTTGCTCTATTAGATACATTAAGTAAAGGTACCCTGAAGTGGTCGAAAAACCTGGATTTACTTAATAATGGATCTGATCAGATCAATAACATTTGGATCACCTCGATTTCATCTGACGAAGAGGGGATTATCGAACTAACAGGTATCGCTACCAGCCGCGAAAGAATTGCTGAACTAGCTGATCTTTTTGAAAATTCTACGCTAACGGATGTATCTGCAGAAGAGATCAGAGAACGAGAAGTATATAATTTTCGATACCTTATAAGGAGAGTATTCGAGGATGAAAACGAATACAATCCCGAAAGTACGCAGGGTATTCAAGATGTAATGGGGAACTAAAGTGTCATACGCTGTTAGAAATACGATTATTCTATTTGTCACCCTGTTTTTACTCGGAGGTGCCGGATTCTCCTATTTAAAATTTATTCAGGAGGCTGAAATTGAGGAGTTAAGTAAGACCGCTCAAACCAAAAGCAATGATCTTACTACCAAGCAGCAGATCAGCCAGTCCTATCCTGAATTAAAAAACAGATATGATAAGGCCCTCATGATCTTATCTGATTATGATAAGAGCTTATATGAGTATAATAACCCGGACGATGCGTTTGATTATTTGAACGAATTGGCCTCCGGAAATGCACAGGTATATTTCGATTATGTATTCGAAGACTCTTTAATTCAGGATCAGTTTGGATATATGAGATCCGCTGTTAATGGATATGGCCGTTATGAAAATATGTTCAGGTTCATTTATCGGATTGAGAACAGTCAGTTTATCAATAAAATATCTTCTATTACAGTAAACCCTGCATCCGGAGATGATTCAGAATACGGAGAGGTCTCATTTACCCTCACCATTGATAGTTATTATAAGCGAATCGATCTCCTGGACTCTTTAAATACTGAATCAAGAATGGATCGGTCTGAGATCGCCTCGGTTTATAATCCGTTTTACCCATTAATCACAGAAACGCTGCCGGAAAATACAGATAACCTCACTAATATTGAGCAAAGCAGAATAATTGGTCTGACTTCAAAAAGAATATTCATAGTAGATCAGACAGGCAAAGTGAAAGCATTAGGTATCGGAGATAAAGTATATTTAGGATCGCTTCAAAGCATAAATATGAATAACAGAACTGCTACATTCAGGCTAAATAAAGGTGGAATCATAGAATTGGTTACTCTGGAGATAGAACGATGAAGACAATAATGAGCACCCATAGAACCGATATTATCAAGCTAACAGTATTTTTGTTTGTCCTGCTGGCAGGAGGATTTACAAACACCATGGCTCAGATCATTGATCCACTAAGGGAATATACGAACCCGGAAGAGATCGTGACCTTTGATAAAAATGCAAGCTATGAAGAAGCAATTGCGATCATTAATCAGTTTGCCCAGGATTTTGAGAATAAATTTATCATTGACCAATCTGGATTTAGTGGAACCATTGGTGTTGCTTTACCACCGATGCAGTGGAAAGACGCATTAAGATATATCATGCGATTTAATGACCTAGATCTGGTTGAGAGGGAAGAGTATTATGAAATCCGGCGACCAATTACCAGAACCCAATCTGATGGTGCCTCTGGAGGTGGAAGTGCCGGCAGTTCAGCTACCGATGGTCCGGCAGCGTCAACCAAAACCAGGGAAATCCGGATTAAAGCAACTTTCTTTGAAGGTAATAAAAGAGCATTGCAGGAGATCGGAGTTGACTGGTCTACTTTAACCAATGATGTTCCTCAGGGTATTGGACAACTTCTGAACCCTGATGCGGGTGGAGGTCAAGGTGGCCAAGGTGGTGCCGGGGGCGGCGCAAATCAGCAGCAGTTTCAGAACGGATTACCTGTTGTTGGACTGAATGATCAGTTCGTTGCAATCAGAGCTGCAAATGCTCAAAGTGTATCACAAAGTATATTTGGAGGAGTGATTAATACCGGAGAACTTGGCGGTACTGGAATAAGTGTTCAGGCTTTGTTCAGTGCCTTTGAAGCAGATAACCTGGGTGAAGTAATCGCTACTCCTTCAGTAACAGTGGTAGATGGCGAAGAGGGAAGAATCCAGGTGGGTCAGGACTTCTCAATCAAGCAAAGAGACATTGCCGGAAACGTTACCGATAACTTTTTTAGCACCGGTACCATACTTACGGTAACCCCACAGTTAATTGAAACAGATGATACTACAATGATCTATGTGGATGTAGCAGTCGAAAGATCTACTGCACAGCCTGATGTTGTAAGTACTATCATTAACAAACAAACTGCAGAAACTTCCTCTTTACTACTGGATGGAGAAGCAACTTATATTGCCGGTCTTTACAGAACAGAAGAATCCAGAGTCCGGAGAGGAGTACCAATTCTCAAAGATCTACCGGGATGGTTTTTCGGATTGAAGTATCTCTTCGGATATAATTCAAAAGATATCATTGAAAATGAACTTGTTATTATTGTGCAAGCTGAATTAGTAGAACCTATCTCTGAGCGTATCGATCGTGCACTTAAGACTAAGAGACAGATCCTGGATCAAACACGTAGTGATATGAGAAATGATCTGGACCGTGTTTTTGAGGAATCAATGGAAGATCTACCGGTGCAGGAAGTCGGTACAGCTACACCAGATAGCGTAATTGAATACAGAGAGCGTGTGAGAGTTGATACCGTTTATATTGAAAGGGACCGAACTGATGAACTTACAGATGAGCAAAAAGAGCTGGCTAAAAAACTTTCTCAGCCGGTTGAAAACCCGGAATTAATGGTAGTGGTACCTAAAGCTTTTGATCTTGATCAATATCTCAGATTCAAAGAGAATGGGGGAGAAGTGAAAACGGATCAGGATCTGAAGTACTTCGTGATCGGGGGTTCATTTATTGTCCAACGTAATGCCTATAATTTTCTGGAAACCATGACTGATATGGGCTACGATACAAGAATGTTGTATAATACGCTATCCCGCTGGCATTTTGTGGCCCTTCAGGGTTTCAGTGATTTTGATAATGCGGTTGATTTCCTGATGGATATCAAAGCCAATGAGATCAGTGACGCCTGGTTATTTACTATCGAAGCTCCCAACGAACAGATTAAAGAATAAAACTGGCAGAGTATGGACTGACCTATACCTTCTTCAGGTATGCTATCGATAATCGGTTAAATACATGGGGTCTCTCAACATTGCATACGTGACCACAATTTTCAATTACCTGTAATTCTGACATCTGATGTTTCTCTACGATCGATCGAACCGGAGGGAGAAACATATAATCCTGAGATCCCATAACATATAGAGTGGGAACCTGTAACTCCTTTTCATGAAAGTATTTAAGCAAAGGATTAACTTCGTTGGTCAGTTTAAACCACTTAAGAAACTCTTTCTGATATAGTTTTTTTGCTTCCCGAATAAAAAGGTTTCGGGATTTCTCGTGGTGCTTGCGCGGCATAATGATCCATGCAAATAAACGATATAGCCACATGTAAGGTACTACTCTTTTAAATAAATGCCCTACGGCAACCAGAAAGCGGGAACGGACATTCAGTCTCGTAATTGCACCGCACATAATGGCTGAATGTAAACGATGAGGGGCTATATCACCAATGGTTCTGATTATGATCGTTCCGAGTGAAACTCCAACAAAGTGCGCTTTGTGGATTTCGAGATGATCCATGACTTCCAGGATATCATTTGAAATAAATTCGAAGGAATAACTCTCTTCATAGTATTTCTGAAGGAGGTCCTTCGATTTACCATGACCACGAAGATCGATCAGAAGAACATTGAATTGTTTTTTAAAATCACGCAATTGCTTAAACCAGATTGATGAACTTCCTCCGGCTCCATGAATAAATACTACCCATTCATGATTGTGTGATTTAATATGTGTCTTATGATACAGCATTGGCGATAATCTATGTATAAAATCAATAATTGCACAAATTGATTCATTCTATTCATATTATAAGATCATAAATTTCTCCTGCTCAATGATTAATTTAATCTAGCTTGTAAGTCATTATTAAAATTACAGGAATCTTAATTCCAGAATTACATTACTTTCTTGTATGAGATGGATCACTGCCGTTATAAAACTGTTCTCTTTTCTTATCGGTACATTGATACTCTATTCGATGATCATGTTTTGCGTGATTTTTTCGTTTACAGGCATAAATTATCAAAGTTGCAGATCTTATCTGTTAAATGTGTGGGGAAAGCTTAGCTGTTTCATATTAGGGATATCAGTAATTACTGAAGGCGAAATTCCAAAACCGCCATTCTTTTTAATATCCAATCATCTTAGCTATATCGATGTATTTGTGTTGTTTGCCATTGTAAGAGGTATCTTTGTTGCAAAGTCTGATGTGAAAGACTGGCCATTGGTAGGAATCATTGTGAGTACCGTTGGACTATTGTTCATTAATCGCCAGAAAAGAAGTGATGTAACCAGAGTAAATGATCAGATAAGTAAAAATATTAATGAATCACAGGGGATCATTGTTTTTCCGGAGGGGACCACTTCACCGGGACACCGGATATTACCCTTAAAAACATCATTACTGCAATATCCTGTTGATGCAGGAATCCCGGTACACTATTGCACTATTCGATATGAGACCAATGAAAATGATAATCATGCCTATAATTCTGTTTGTTGGTGGGGTGACATATCATTTATTAATCATTTTTTGAAATTCCTGAAAAACCGACGAACCTATGCATATGTAAGAATAGGTTTCGTAGATTCTGATGTTTCTGACCGAAAGAGTCTTGCAGAAAAAATTAAAACTGAAATGAATGTTCACTTTTCGCCTACTATAGATCCGGATTGGTTTGAAGAAAATCATGAGTTCAAACCTGTAATTTAGGAAGCTACCTTTACATCAGTTTTCTATCTCTTGTTTTTGAAAAATTCTTTCAGAAAATAGGCGCAATCTGCTTCCATAACTCCCTGAATTATTTCTACCTGGTGATTCAGGCTTTTTTCAGAAGTAATGTCCAGTACAGACCCGCAGGCGCCTGAACGGGCATCTGAAGCACCATAGACTATTCTGCTTAACTTGGACCATACTCCGGCTCCTGCACACATCGGACATGGTTCCAGTGTCACATACAGTGTACATTCACTTAAATATTTCTGCTCTAAAGTCTCACACGCTGCAGATATTGCAATCATTTCTGCATGGGCAGTAGGATCATTAAGTCTTTCGGTCTGATTGTATCCTTTTCCTATGATCCTGTCGTCTTTGACGATGATGGCTCCGACCGGGATCTCACCTTCATCAAAGGCCTGTTCAGCCAGCATTAAGGCTCTTGCCATATATTTTTGATGAATTTGCCAGAGAGGTTGCTCCATAAATGCTATATCTTATTATGTATTGATTTAATTTATGACCAATTATCTGATATAAATGGAAAAGGTAGAACAAAGTATTAAAGAATTCATCTCAGAAACTATTCGAACGATCCCTGATTTTCCAAAAAAGGGCATCATGTTTAAAGATATCACCACATTACTTAATGACCGAAGAGCACTTGTCCTGACATCTTATATGTTATCTCAACCATATATTGATTACAAGGTCGATCATATTGTAGGTCTGGAGTCCAGAGGCTTTTTGTTTGGTACAAACCTTGCTCAGGATCTGAATGCTGGTTTCATTCCCATACGAAAGCCTGGTAAACTTCCTCACGATGTTCTTAAACAAAATTATGAATTGGAATATGGTACAGATAGTGTAGAGGTGCATGTGGACGCATTTAAAAAAGGAGATAGAATAATCATTCATGATGATCTTATCGCAACAGGGGGTACAGCAGCTGCCGCAACTGAACTGGTGGAAAGATTGGGTGGAGTTGTAGTAGGATACTCTTTCGTTATGGAATTAAGAGCACTCAAGGGGAAAGAAAAACTAAAAAAGGATGTTCCATTTGAAACAATAGTCGAGATTTAAGGAACTTTTTATAATCCTCTGTATACAAGTATATGTAAATAAAACTTGTAATTTTGGAGGATTAAATGAGAACTCAATCGATTTCTCTCATACTTTTATTCATCACTTCGTTACTCTTCACGGCCTGTGGAGGCTTTGTTGTCGACAAAGTTAATTATGCCCATCAGCTGGAGACGGTGTTGACACCTGATCAGGATGGTGAAGTGTACGACCAAAGACATGGCATCTCATTTAACGTTACCCCATTTGAAGAAGAAGAATGGGGTGTGGAGACAGATTCTGAAGTTAGTGAGATTAGACTGATACGGGATAATGACGGATATTATTTTATCACTTCGCCCGGGTTTAAGCATGTTTATGTGATGGCTCCTGACAAAGGTAAATTAAAATTGAAGAATAAACTTAAGGTTTCAGAAGAAGGGCTAAAATCTCCCGCATTCAATTATCGCAGTTCCTATATCGAACTGGTAGATCTGGCAGAAAGGAAAGTTCAAAATCTTACGATGAACAGTGTAAAAGAAACGGCCAAGGAGGATAGAATATGAAAATCTTAAAAATATCATTTCTGGTACTTTTATTTATTGGTTTTACCAGTGGTCAGGCGCAATCCCAGTCTTCAGATTTTCAGACCGTACAGAACTTTAAAAAAGAATACGACCGGCTTAAAGGTCAGATTGCATCAGTAACTGAAGTTTCTGTTCTGGACAGTCTGAAATCAGAGATCAGGAAATTCGAACAATCATATCTGGATAATCGGGTGTTGTTGAATAATGCATTGTATCCGGATTCATTTGACGGAAAGTTTGATGAGCTAAAAACAGGCTTGAATATGAATCAGGCCAGGTTGCTTATAATCGATAATCAGGATGAACAGATTGCCCAACTGCAGGATGAGCTCCGTAGCTATAAGATCGAACTTGATCGTTTTGCAACTACAACCGATTCTCTGGAAAAACTTATTGCTTCTTCAAGAAGGTCGGAACGTAATCTGGAGGCCCTGGTAGCCCGCTACCGTGATAACATCAAAAAACGTGATGAATTTATCGTAAATATCATGGACTCCCTTCTGATCGCTCATAATGAGTTATCTGTACAGGATAGCACGGAGATAGGTAACCAACAATCCGGTGCAATAATATCAAGTGATGAGAATCCGCTGAATATCATCAAAATGATCGCTGAAGAGAACCTGAATACACTCAAAGCTAATCCGGATTATCTTTCTGTAGAAGATTACCTAAGGTTGTACACACTTCAGACAAAAGTTGAAGGGATGTGGAATAGTATAGGTAGTGACCTGGTAGCCCTTTATGCTGATAACAAAGATGATGAGTGGACCTCGACCATTGACAGCACTCTGTACCGGTGGAAAAGCTCAGCTTCCAGAAATATGTGGAAGTCTCTTATGATCTATGCAGAAAATAATAATATGGATCTTGAAGCTTTCGATGATAACGAGAGTTTCTACATAGCACTGGATAGTTTTATTCAGGAAGCTAAAAGATCCAGTGAGGGTATGATACCGGGTAATTCTGAATTCGTTAATTTTGAACAATTCGATCAGTTCTGGACTACTAAGATCAAAGATGAGTGGAACACCTACATACAAGAAGGCGGATTACTAACAGTATCACAGATCAATAATATCGATAAAGAATTGATCAGCTGGAGGGATGACGCAATTCCGGGTAGTATCTGGTTGCCTTTTATTATTGGATTATTGGTTATTTCTGTGACTTTTCTTGCTGTAGTCTACATTCGGAAATGATCTGAGAATTCGACAAATTAAAGGCCAATATTAAACTATTGGCCTTTTTTTATGCATAAGTTTTTTCTTTTTCTCTTTATAGTTTTCATCCCTTTTTCAGTAGTAAATGCTCAATGCCTTCCGGATGAGAACTCTGTATGTTACTATTTGATGAGGCATGCAGAAAAATTGAATGATGGGACTGCTGATCCCTCACTGAGTCCAGACGGTTTGAAAAGAAGTATCCATTTGAGCGAAATTCTTCTGGATAAAGGTATCACTGCGATCTACAGTACACCTTTCAATAGAACAAAAGAAACAGTTATGCCCTTAGCTCGGGAGATCGGGGTAGACATTGAAGAATATGATTTTAGAAAACTAAATGACCACATTGAAAAATGGTATGAATCTCACAAGGGACAAAGCATTGTGATCGTTGGTCATTCCAATACTACACCATTTCTGGTAAACCTTGTTATGGGCTCTGACACGTTGAAACAGTTAAATGAAAATGCTTATGGGGATCTGTTTATACTAAAGTCTCAATCTCCCGGGAAAGCAGAATTGTCTGTTTCAGATTTTTGATCAGGGTAGGGAGTAATATTTTCTTATACCCCATTCAGTGATCAACAGTGTTAAGACAACAAAAAACCACAGAAGATTACGGACAGGAAAAGAATAGGTAGCTTCTGTGGTAGTAAAGGTCTCGAGATCGCGGTTTGCATTTATATTTTCAGATATCTGATCCCAGTTTTTAAATCCTGAATATGCTCCACCGGTTAAGGCTGAAATACGCGTAAGCATCTCATCATTTCGGAGAGTTGAATTCAATTCATCATTAGTATTGCTGATCAATATTCCACCACTGACAGAGTCAATGATTCTGTTTCCTTTTCTTGCAATGGCTTCATATTCGAGTAGTCCTTCGCTGAATCTGGGTAACTCTATTCTGTAGGAACCGTTACCAGCCGGCTGCATATTATAATTACCAAGTGATTCACCATTTCTGGTGACATTAATTTCAATAACCGCCTGATTTTCTTTATCTCCACGTTCGTTTACTAAAGTGGCATTTAGTATTGGATTTTCTTCCGTGCTGTAAGTATCTCGTGATGAGACGATATTCAAAAGATCTTCAGAATTGTCTGTATAGGTCCAGGCTGTAATATTTGATATCAATTGACGAAATGAATCTCTGTGTGCCTTATTACTGCTCAAGGCCCATTTATACCAATTCCAGCTAAGAACCTGCGACCTTCTTATTTCACCATCTTCCTGAATAGAAATAACCGGATTGTTGGTACTGAAACCTTCAAAAGTGCCAGAGAATAATGCTATGGACCTGGGACTTTTCAGACTGCTTCGGAATGGGGTAATAAGAGGAGGATAATCTGAGAACTCAAGATTATCAAGTTCCATGATCGGCTGCTCATCTTTTGTCAGCAAGGCCTCGAGTCCACTGGAAGTGATTCGGTTCGAGCTGACATTGATTATTTCCGCATAGTCTGTTAACTGCGAGGAAGAATTATAACTACCCGGTTGAGCGAAATACAGAGTCGGTGTATTTCTGATGAGTTCTATTATATCAGGAGATAATGTATATCGTGGTATTCCATGAATTATTACGATATCATAAGAACTGTCAAAAGGGTCTTCTAGAATATCAGAACGTGTAAAATATGATTTCAGGTCAACTTCATTATTCTGGTCAGACATCAATACGTTGCGGATATTCCTGATATCCGGATGAATTTCGAACACAATATCCAGCACTGATACTCTGCTTTCTTTGACTTCAATAGTGAAATTAGAGGTATTATTCTGTGTTGAAAACTCATCATCTAATGCATCAATCTCTACTCTATACTGAAAGATCCCGGGCTCCTCAAATTCCTCATCTATCGACTCAGAAACTACTTGTGAATCTGACAAATAATCTAATTCAATAGTTCTTCTAAGTTCATCATTTCTATACAAATATAGTCGGGATTTACGCCCTGAATACCCATTTTGACTGATCTCAATCTCAATCGCATCTGAAGAGTTACTGAAAACAGCAGAGGGGTAGAATATTTCCGATACTGACTGGTCTTTTACCAGGGCACTATCACCTAATCCTATGATATATATAGGAATGGAAGAATTAGAACTTGCAAAAACGGGATCTCGTCCAAAGGTATAAATACCATCGGTGATGATGACGGCAGCCCTCATTTTATCATCCTGCTCGAGAATATCAGCCATCACATTGGACAGATTGGTCTCTTTACCATCAAATTCTAATGAGTCAAGGTTAAGCGGGCCTTGGACTCCCGTGTCAAAAGAGTATAGTGTCAGGTCAAGATCCTCATCCAGGCTATTTATAAAATCATTTGTAGTCTGAAAGGCAGTATTTATTCCATTGTAGGTATTTTTAATGATACTTATGCTCTCGCTGTTATCGATATATACTGCAACACCGGCATTTGTTTCGGTTTCGGTTTCCGAGAAAAAGAATGGGTTTAAAAGAAGCATCAGGAGTAATATTAAGGCTGATGCCCTTAATACTATAAGCAGAAATTTGATCTGGTTACTCAAGCGGTCTCTGTCTTTGTAGCTAAACCAGCTCAGTACAATAAATAGAATGACAAGGATCCCGATAACAAAAGGTGAGAATAAATTTTGAAATCCCTGAAATTCCACGATCTGTATTTTATAACTCGTTTATAAGCATCTCAATAATTTTCACCGTAGTAAAACCCTCAGCCTCAGCGGCATAGTTATTTACGATCCTGTGTCTGAGTACAGGTATTGCCAGAGCTCTTATATCATCTTCTGATACGTTAAACCTTCCCTGAGACAAGGCTCTTGCTTTGCCTCCGAGGATAAGATATTGAGAGGCTCTGGGGCCGGCTCCCCAGCTCATGTACTTATTCACAAAATCAGGGGCGAGGTCAGAACCCGGCCGGGAACTGCCTACCAGTCTTACAGCATAATCCAGTACACTCTCAGGTACAGGAACTTCATATACAAGATCCTGGAGCTGATTTATTTTAACCCTGTCAAGCAGGGGGTCAATTTCGACATTTTGATGAGTAGTAGTATTACTCACAATGAGTTTCTCTTCTTCAAAACTTGGATAATCAACCCATATGTTAAACATGAATCGGTCAAGCTGTGCCTCCGGAAGAGGGTAGGTTCCTTCCTGTTCTATGGGATTCTGTGTAGCAAGTACAAAGAAAGGGGTTTCCAGGTCATAAGTTTCGCCTGCCGCAGTGACATGGTATTCCTGCATTCCTTCCAGGAGAGCGGCCTGT
The DNA here is from genome assembly GCF_040811775.1 of Balneola sp. MJW-20. NCBI lineage: Bacteria > Pseudomonadati > Balneolota > Balneolia > Balneolales > Balneolaceae > Gracilimonas > Gracilimonas aurantiaca. The sequence continues at coordinate 644,791 of NZ_JBFNXW010000001.1, read as the reverse complement.
GTTTTTGGAGGGGTTCTGTTTATCTCGTCAGCAAGGATGATATTAGCGAAAATAGGACCCTTAATGAACTTAAATTCTTTTCTTCCAGAGTCTTTATTTTCTTCGATTACTTCTGTTCCTGTGATATCTCCAGGCATAAGATCCGGCGTAAACTGTATCCGGTTAAATGAAAGATTGAGACATCTTGCAAGTGTCCTTATCAGCAGAGTTTTGGCAAGACCAGGAACACCGATAAGTACGCAGTGCCCTCTCGAGAAGAGGCTGATAAGTAACTGATCCAGAATTTCGTCCTGTCCGACTACTACTTTATGGATCTCTTCCTTGATGCGATGATAGGTTTCCTGAAACTCTTCTGCGAGATCTACAACATTTGATTTTTCTGAGCTCATATTTCGCTATTCACGTTCTTTGGAACAGGTATTTTGTATTCGATGTAGAATTCTTTCCGTAACTCTTTGATCCACTTATCATATTCTCTCGCTCTTTTTTCCTGTAAAGCAATTTGCTGCAAGCGATCATAATCCTGTTGAAAGTTTGCTAAGTGTTCTGGTACCCTTCTATCTAATCGAACAATTCGGTATGCTTTTTTATTTCCTGTACTGCTTAAATCAAATGATTTGGGCATTGATATATCTCCGACTTCATCAAGGGTCAGAACCACCTGATAAAGAGCGGGATCCAGTCTGTTTATTGGAATCAATCTTTCTCCGATCTGTGGATCTATCATTTTACCCCCATTAGGAGCAGTATTTGGATCATCACTCTGACGTTTAGCCATTTGAGAAAATGTTGCATCGCCCGTTATAATACTATCTCTGATGGCGGTGAGTTCTTCAATGGATACATTATCATTCACAGCATCATTTTTGATCTCGATCAAGATATGATTGGTCTCAATACGGTCTCCGACTCTGCTTTTTAGCTTGATAACATGAAATCCAAAACTGGTCTCAACCACTTCTGATATACCGCCGGGTTTTAAAGCTGATGCAGCTGCGGAATATTCAGGTACTAATTCATTCAATGACATCATGGGCAATAAACCTCCGCCGTTTGCAGACGGCCCGTCACTGTGGCGTCTTGCCAGTTCCTCTATACTTTTTCCATGGATAAGGATAGAATCCCTAAGCTGGGAAGCAAATTCGAATGCCTGCTGCCGGGCATTTCCGGTTACAGGAGGGATCTTTATGATCTGTGAAAGAGCAACTTGTTCAGGAATCGTTGGGAGTGAGTCGGTGGGAATACTATCAAAAAAATCTTTCACCTCAGGACGCGTGATGTTTATCGTGGAGATCTTATTCTGCTGGACCTTTTGAGCAATTATCTGCTCTCTGAAATCTTCTCTGAAGTCAGCTTTAAGCTGTATAATTGATTTCCCGAATGCCTGCTCCAAAGCACGTTCAGAGCCGGCCTGCTGGGTTAATTGCTGAATCCTCTGGTCCATTTGCATATTGACCACGTCATCTGAGACGGTGACAGAATCAAGCTGAGCCTTTTCCAGAAGAATTAAATTGTTTACCTGTGATTCAAGAAAAGCATACCATAGATCTTTGCTGAAAGAAATGGGCTGACCGGAAAACTGTGCCTGTCTCATATAATCAGCTACTTCAGCATCTATCTCAGACTTTAATATGACCCTGTCATTTACGTGAGCGACGATCTGATCTGCAACCTGTGGATTTGTCTGACTGTAGACCTCGGTACTTAAGATTAAAATGAGGGGGAGGAGTAAAGTAAATTTAATATGCATTATTTAAGGTATCCTGTTCTGTTATTGCAATGTTTGAATCTGTTTGCTCAGGTAGAACGTCGTAAGTTATAATTTCATTATTAGCCTGGCCCTGAAGATAAAGATTCTTTACGTAGGTATTAAAGACCCTTTTTCTTTTTTCAAGAGTTAACCATTCCTGTATCTGTGTAATGAGCCAGTCAAGGTCAGGGTGATCTCCTTCTGCTTTTTCATCCAGTAGTTGAACAAAATGATATTCATTTCCGTCCTGATGAATAGGAGAGATCTCCGAAGGGCCGATCACCTTCAGGTACCGGTTTAGCATATTTATATCTCCACCCGCCATTGAAATAGGCCAGAAGCGTTCCGATTCTCGGATTTTTAATTCAGGATAGAGTGAATACTTTTTTGCGACTTCTTCCCAGGGGACTGCCTGCATTAGCTCCTGTCGAGCATTAGACGCATCAGATAAGGATCGTGCAATCAGGTGACGGTACCTTACATGTCTTTCCGGAAGGGTAAAAGTCTCTTTGTTTTCCTGATAATAATTCCTGGCTTCCTCAGAACTCACTTGTATCTCATCTTCAAACTCACCAACGATGTAATCCTGAACGAACTGTAATATATACTCATCTCTGACCCGGTCAAGTTCTTTACGGACTTCAGGTCTGTTTGCAAAATTCAATCGATCTGCTTCCTGGAGAATGATCTGACGTCTGATCCATGAATCGGTATACTGTTGATACGCCATAATACTGTCAGCAGAAAAAACCTGGACGGGTATATTCGCTCTCGCTTCCGATAAGGTTAGGGATTCGTTACCAACCCGGGCGAGTATCTGGTTGTCATTGTTTAGTCTGTTGGAGCACCCGGAGAGTGAGATCAATAATAAAACTGATAATGCTACTATCTGTCTCATCGGCTGTTCTCCAGATTATAAGCCTCTTCAAGACGAGTCATATTGAAGGATATATTATATTTTTCCTTCAATCTTTCCAGCCAAATTCTCTCTCTGGTCGGTTGGTAGTCAGTCAATAGACGATCAAAGGCCTCTTCAAATGACAGCGTTCTTGAGGGTAAGATCTCATTCAGATACAGCACTGCGACTCGGTTTCTGTAAGAAAATGTGTCAGTAAATGATCCAGGCTCCATTGATAGTAAACGATCAAATGGTGGTTCTGTAAATGTATTTGTCGAATCTATGTTTACTGCTATTCCGCTTATATTTGATCGGAGACTGTCCGGTGAGTTCCCATCATTAATGAAGTTAACTCCTTTTTGAAGAGCAGAATCTGTCTGTGAAGTGATCAGATGGTAGTACGCTCTTTCTTCCAATCTATAATTATTGATGTTATTCAGGTAAAGTTTTAGTAATTCATTTATATCAACCGTTTCACCACTCCACATATAGTCATTGTTAATCTGATAGATGACCAAACCATCCATATAGTTATCAGTTTGTTCCTGAAATTCAGGAAACTCATCCAGGGTGAGATTCAGGATTCTTTTATCGATCAGGTCCTGTAGATAATTATTAAACCATTGGCGGGTATACTGAAACCTGTATCGGTCTCCACGGGATTCTTTCAGGTAATCCAGATAATCATTGCCGGAGAAATTCACTTCATTGAAAGTATATATTATAGAACTACTAATGCTTTCCGGAAGATCAAACTCTGATATGAGCACTGAATCTTGTGTTATGATATAATTTTCAAAGTCACCAAGAACGGAATTTTTAATATCATCTCCGTAGTAATCTCGCAGATAATTTATAACGAAAGTATTATTTCTTTTGAAGTAGGGGGTGTTATCGAATTCTTCCTGAAGCTGCTCTTTTCGTGATTCTTCTGAAGAGAAGGATTGAACAGAATCAATGCGAATGATATGATATCCATAGGGGCTTCTGAAAGGTTCGGAATAAGCCTTTTCAGGATTAAGGTTCATGATATTATCAATAAAACTCGCGGCATAATTGGTGCCGTAACTTATCCATCCAATGTCTCCGGCTTTAAATTTGGTAGTCTCGTCTTCTGAATATTCACTTACTACTTCCTTCCACTGTCTTCCTTCCTGTAATGCCTTATATACTTCATATACTTTAATTTGTGCCGTGGAGTCTCTGGTAGGTCTCACAAAGATATGTTGAGTGCGTCTTGGAGGGACCTTTTCTCTGATTTCCTCTAATCGGATAACATGAATCCCAAACTGAGTTTCAACCGGTTCAGAGATCTCACCTTCTTCCAGGCTATAAAGCGCGTCCTCGAAAGGACCTACAGTGGTTCCTACAGATAACCACGGGAGAGATCCACCCATATTTTGGCCATTTCGGCTGCTCGAATACTGAGCATTAATTTGTTCAAACTCATCACCATTCAGAAGTCTTTGTCGGGCTTCAAGGGCTTTTTCCAGGGCCTGGTCGAGGTTATCTATGTTCTGGTCAAAATTTGGAGAGATGAGTATGTGAGATGCTTTTAATTCATATTTAGAGCGTTCAAAATACTTTTCAAACAGATCGGGTCTGATCTGTTGATCAAGCCAGTAATTATAGCTGGCTTGCTTGGAATAAAGTTCATGCTCCTCTTGAATACTTTCGACATCATAATAACCGAGTCTTTTAGCATCCAGTAATTTGGCTCTGTAGTTCAGGTATAGAGGAAGAAATTCTTTGAGTTCATCAAGATTATATTCCTGCTTGCCTGAATTTAGAAAGTTATCTTTTAACTCATTATAAGTAACTCCCTCACCATTGATTTCACCCACCAGAATGTCATCAGCATCATTTTGAGCATATAATGAACTGCTGATTAATAAAAGAGTACAAGTAAATATGAATCTTAATAGCATTGTTAGGTATTACTTTTTATCTGTTAAAATAACATTCCTGCAATTGTTGCAGTCATAAGATTTGCTAATGTTCCAGCAAATACCGCCTTGAGACCAAATTTTGCTAATTCTGATTTTCTTCCGGGTGCTAATCCCCCGATTCCGCCGATCTGGATAGCAATAGAAGAAAAGTTTGCAAAACCGCACAGGGCGAAAGTAGCCATTGCAATAGTTTTAGGACTTAAATTTGCTGCAGCTACCTCTTCAGATAGCTTCAGGTATGCTACAAACTCATTAAGAACGATCTTAGTACCCAAAAGCGAGCCCATATTTACAGCATCAGACCATGGTACTCCGATAAGCCAGGCAATCGGAGCGAAGACCCACCCGAGTACCATTTCTATGGTCAGGTCAGTTCCCAGTAACCCAGAGATTCCTGTAAGTCCGGAAGCCCAGCCTAGTATTCCATTAAGCATAGCCAGTAATGCTATGAATGCCAATAGCATAGCCCCAACATTTGCAGCAAGTTTCAGGCCTACGCCGGCTCCTGTCGCAGCAGCATCTATTCCGTTTGCATCACTTTGTTCTACAACCATTGAAACTTTTCCTTTTGTTACAGGCTCATCCGTTTCAGGGTAGAGTATTTTTGCAATTACCAAAGCAGCCGGTGCAGCCATCAGGCTGGCACCCAACAATCTTTCAGCAAATAATTGCTGGGCGATCTCAATTTCAAGACCATTTGCTGCCGCAAAAGAAGATCCCAGCATCGCTACATACGCAGCCATCACACCACCTGCGATCGTAGCCATTCCTCCAGTCATTACTGCGAACAGTTCAGATCGCGTCATTTTTTCTATAAAAGGCTTCACTACGAGTGGAGCTTCAGTCTGTCCAACAAATATATTTGAAACCACAGATAGTGTCTCCGCACCTGAAGTACCTAACAATTTTTGTATTCCCTTCGATACCAGTTTTACTACAAATTGCAGAATTCCGTAGTGGTACAGGATAGCAGTCAATGAAGCAAAAAAGATGATGGTCGGCAGAACCTGAAAAGCAAAAAATACTCCTAGACTGTCTTCATAAGAGGGGCCATGACCTAATCTTCCAAATATGAATTCCGCACCCTGGGTAGTATAGTTCAACACTTCAACAAAGAAACCAGCTATTTGCTGGAAAATGATCATAGGCCATCCCAATGGGCTCCAGAATTCAGTAAGAACGTCTGATTTCAGAATAAATATGGCAAGTATGAACTGGATTCCTAAGCCAATACCTACCAGCTTCCAGTTAACATTTTTGCGGTTACTGCTGAATGCCCATGTTAAACCAATGATAACCAGCATTCCGGTCACACCTCTTAAAAGGTCCATTCTATCCTATTCTTTATCTGTTATTTCTTCTTTATTGTCTACTGTATGATGATGAAAGGGTAGTATAGGTTTTCCTTTTCTTTCATCTACCGGAGGCCTGAAGCAATGGCGTGCTCTTGGCTCATAAGAATCATATTCTCCTACCAGGACCTGCTCCTTATTTTCAACTACTCTCTGTGAATAATGAGCAAGTGCACCACTTTCTGAGCAAACAGCGTGTAATTTGGTTACGTACTCTGCTATTGCAAGAAGGAAGGGCATAGGTCCGAATGGTTTACCGAGATAATCCATATCCAACCCGGCTATTATAACTCTTTTGCCATCATCCGCAAGGCTGTTGGCGACATCTACAATTCTGTCATCAAAAAACTGTGCTTCATCAATACAGATAACTCTGGCATTACCCGTGAGAAGAACGATCTGATCGGCGGTGTCAACTAATATACTGGGGAGAGCGGTTTCATTATGAGATACAACCTCGTCCTCACTATATCTTTTATCCAGTGCAGGTTTAACCACAATTACCTTTTGACCGGCAATATGGGCTCTTTTTGCTCTTCTGATGAGTTCCTCGGTCTTCCCGCTGAACATGCCTCCGCAAACAACTTCTATCCATCCAAAATCCCTTGGAGCGAAGGATGGTTCATTAATCATTCAGATATATTCTTTCATTAGAATTAGATTTCAAGGTTGGAATATATTCGGGTATTCGGACAATTGGAAAAACTAATTCCGCACATAATTTTTACATACCCATTAGTTTCCCTAATTTCAGGACATGAAGAAATTTGTGCTGAAAAAAGATGAATCCGCAAAAAAGAGGTCTGATTATTCGATCAAATACGAGGATCTATTAAATCCTCAGCAAGCAGAAGCGGTATTTCATGAACACGGTCCAGCTTTGGTTGTTGCCGGTGCAGGTACCGGAAAAACCCGTACACTCGTTTACCGTGTTGCGAGACTGGTAGAAAGCGGAGTGGATCCTTCTCAAATTCTGCTTCTTACCTTTACAAGAAGGGCCGCACAGGAAATGCTCGACAGAGCCAGTAATATACTTGATGAGCGCTGCAGAAGGGTACAGGGTGGAACCTTTCATTATTACTGCAGCATGCTGCTTCATCGCTATGCAGAGCATATAGGCTTCCCGGATAATTTTACCATAATTGATACCGCAGATTCTCTTGAGGTCATTCAATGGGTGCGGAATCAGCTTGGATTCCATAAACAGAATAAAAGATTTCCCAATAAGAGAACGCTTCAAAATATTATCAGCACTACTATAAATAAGTACCTGGATCTGAGGATCGTTTTGGAGGAATATTACCCACAGTTTCTGGATCTAGAGGAGCAGATCGAAAAAATTGGTATAGCTTATGCCGACTATAAAGAGAAGAACAGGGTCATGGACTTCGATGACCTTTTACTCAAGACTCGGGATCTGCTGGTAAAAAACGAAGAACTGAGAATTAAAGTAGCGTCCGGGAATCTGCATGTTATGGTAGATGAGTACCAGGATACCAATAAATTACAGGCGGAACTGACTGACCTTTTTTGCAGTGTACATAAGAATATTATGGCCGTCGGTGATGACGCTCAAAGCATTTACTCTTTTCGGGGAGCCGATCATCGAAATATCATGGATTTTCCGGATAGATTTGAAGGTACAAAGCTGATAAAGCTGGAGGAAAATTATCGTTCGACAAATCAGATCCTGAATATTGCTAATAATTTACTTGATCAGGCAAATTATAAATTTGATAAGAACCTCTACTCAAATAAAGAGGATGGCGATCTGCCCGCATTGGTAAAGACCAGTAGTGAACACGAACAATCTGACTTTATCAGTCAATTAGTTCTTCAGCTTAGAGAAAACGGATCAGAATTAAACCAGATTGCAATTCTCTTCAGAAATGGGAGGGATTCATATGACCTGGAAGTCGAATTGAATCGCAAAAATATTCCATTTGTGAAATTCGGAGGTCAGAAATTTACAGAAGCTGCCCATATAAAGGATATTTTGGCTCATATCAGGGTGCTCGTTAATCCTATGGATACAATTGCATGGAATCGGGTTCTGATGCTTCTGGATGGTATTGGTCCTAAAACAGCGGAAGACCTGTTTGAATGGATACGTATTTCCAAATCTCCTTATGCACTGGATCAGAGCGAAGCAGCTACAAAGTCATATATGGATCAGTTAAAAGCATTGAGCATTTTGTTAACCGGAATTAAAAAAGATGACCCTGCCATATCAGAGATCGTTGAGCGTATTGTAGAGTATTATCGTGATTTTTGTAAAAAAAGGTATGATGATTATCCAAAGCGGCTGAAGGACTTAGAGGCTTTTGTTAATATATCAGTGAACTTTGCAAGTTTGCCTGCAATGCTTGAGGAATTGGCTCTGGATCCCATTACAGCTACTGCAGTAGATACAGAGCAAAAACAAAAAGAGGAAAATCCATTGATCTTAAGTACGATCCATTCTGCAAAAGGACTGGAATGGAATCATGTTGTTTTAATGCAATGCCTGGACGGTATTATACCTTCGTCTTACTCAGTTGAAGATCCCGAGTCACTCGATGAGGAATTGAGACTTATGTATGTTGCAACAACCAGGGCTAAAGATATGCTGTATTATACTCACCCGGTTCTCGCACAGTCCGTATACGGGGATTATTTCACAAAACCATCCAGGTTCTTAAGTGAACTGAAGGAAGCTTTAGTGGAAGAGTGGCAACTGGTTCAGGAAGATGAGCCTGAACAACTGGAAGGAGGTAATCCACCACAGATCAGCAGTTGATCAATCCTTGCTCATGTATTTATGTTGCATATACATATCTGAGATAAGCCATAACACAGGATACAGAGGTATCAATACTGCGACAACGACCTGCCAGTGATTCGCTTTTTTTCGCCCACCGTCATACGGAAGGGTTATGCCCGCAACACCGGCAATCCAGAAAATGAAAAAAATGAATAAGAATAGTGAGAACAGGAGTGCGCCTAAAAATCCCAGATTCTCATAAAAGCTTTGAAGCATAACTTATAAAGTGCAAAATAATGCTTAGTTTCAGTTCGATAATTAATCTAACAATCAAACCGCACAAATGCTCCCAGTAGTTTCAATAGTAGGACGTCCTAATGTCGGGAAGTCTACCTTCTTTAACCGCCTTATCGGTAAGAGAAAAGCAATAGTACATGACGAATATGGTGTTACCAGAGATCGTCATTATGGAGAAACCTACTGGAACGGAGTCGATTTTACGGTGATCGACACAGGGGGTTATCTTCCGGATGAAATGGATGTGATGATCCAGGGAATCAGAGAGCAGGTTCATATTGCGCTTGAAGAATCAGACCTGATCTTATTTGTGGTTGATACCGAATCAGGAATCAACACTCTGGATAAATCGGTAGCAAGTCTTTTAAGATCTGAGGATAAACCTGTTCTGATCGTTGCTAACAAAGCTGATAATGAGGAAAGAAGACTGAACTCATCCGAATTCTATGAGTTGGGTTTTGAAGAAATCTTTCCGGTTTCCTCTATAAGTGGTACAGGTACCGGTGAATTGCTTGACAGGGTAGTGGAACTGCTTCCGGAAAAGGAAGAAGATCCGGTTACCAAAGATATTCCAAAACTCGCTTTTATCGGACGCCCCAATGTGGGTAAAAGCAGCTTATTCAACGCACTGTTGAATGACGATCGCTCTATTGTAACTGAAATTGCCGGTACTACCCGTGATTCTATTGACTCCTTACTTGAATATGAAGGCAAAGAGTATGTGCTTGTAGACACAGCTGGTCTCAGAAAGAGAACCAAGGTGAAGGAAAATATTGAATTTTACAGTACGGTCAGAACCGACAGAGCTATTCGGGAGTGTGATGTAGCAGTACTGTTGCTTGATTCCATGAGGGGCTTTGATGCTCAGGATAAAAGAGTACTTAAGGAAGCTGAAAGATTTAACAAAGGTTTGGTAATTGTTCTTAATAAGTGGGACCTGGTACCTGAAAAGGACACCATGACTGTCCGTGAATTTGAGAATTATATCTATGAATCCGTTCCAATGCTAGATTACGTTCCGATCATAACCATATCTGCTTTGAACAAAAAGCGGATTCACAAAGTGATCGAAACTGCAGACATGGTACTTGAGCAAAGGAATAAACAGATCTCAACCTCAGAGTTCAATAATTTTCTTGAGCAAACTCTTAAGGAGAAGCCATTACCTATGAAGAGAGGAAAACAGCTAAAGATCCAATATGCCTCTCAGGTTCAAAGCAATCCGCCGGTATTTAAGTTCTTTATGAATAGTCCACACGATCTTCCCGCAAATTACCGCAGGTTTCTGGAGAATAAGATCCGGGAACGTTACGAGTTTACCGGTGTTCCAATAACGATGGTATTCCGCCAAAAATAATTTATCTAATTACAGATTAATCTTTGATGTATAGTCTTCAAAGGTTTATTTTTCGGCGCTGAAATAAGTGAATTAATTCTATAAATGTCGAATGGCTAAGAACCTCGAAAAACCGGTTGTTAACGCACTTAGCGAGAACTATAAGAATGAGAGAAAACTCAATTTCCTGGAGAAATTATATCTCCCTGAAATCTTCAAAGGGCTTTGGTATTCATTCAAGCAAATGTTCAAGCCTAAGTTCACTATGAATTATCCCGAGGAAAAATGGGATCCGCCTGCGATCTTCCGTGGAAGACCGGTGCTTGTAGAAGACCATGGAAAGGAGAGATGTGTCGCATGTGGGTTATGCGCAAGAGCATGCCCGCCACTTGCAATAAGTATGCAGGCTTCTGAAACTGATGATGAAAAAGAGCGTTATCCGGACTTCTTTGAGATCAATATGCTCAGATGCATTTATTGTGGTTATTGTGAGGAGGTTTGCCCTGAAGAAGCCATTGTCATGAGTAAAGATTATGACATAGTATTTGAGTCAAGAGAAGATGCTATTTATGATAAACCTCGTTTACTTGTCCCAAAAGAAGATCTTAGCGAGAGACTCGAATACCTGCGTAACTATAAGAATCGTCAGTTCGGTTCATTTTGGGATTTCCAGGAAGAAAACAATATTCACTCCGTAAGAGACAGAGATCGTGACTGGAATACCGGACTCTCCCTTGTAGATATGGTGGAACAACAAAAAAGAAACGATTCTACACCTGCATCAAAGAGCTGGTCATAAAAAACAATCATTTATATGGACGTCACACAGACTCAGGTTAATAGTTTAATCGAGGATATAGCATATCTGGAGCATGAGGCCGACGCCTTAAAATATGTTATTGAGAACGTGCCATATAGCCAAAAACCTCCCGCTGGGCGCTCCATTATTGAAACCTTATTATTTCTGGACCACGCACAACAGGAATACTACAGAAAAGTAATTGAAGACGTATTTCAGAGCACCAGACCAATCAATCTGAATTCATACACAGATCCCGAAGAAACTTTTGAAGTAGACAAAGATGACTCAAAAGATGTTCAGAAGGTTTTATATAAGATATCAAAACACAGAGCTGCATTACTTAATCTGATCAGGAATATTCAGTTGATCGACTGGGATCGAAGTATAAAGAAAGGAAAGTACGATCTCTCTTTATACGATTTTGCCAGAGAGATGGTAAACCGGGAGAGGAGGGTTCTGAAAGAAATTGCGGATCTGGTCTTAACCTATCAGAATGATAAACAGGTTCAGCGAGAACTTGAGAGTCGCAGTCAAAACGGCTGATAATGAATGCTCAACAGTGGATCGATCTCTACATTATACTGATCACACTGATCAGTAACTATCTGCTGATTCGCACTTACCTGTACTCAAGAGTAAATGTTTATCTTATTTTAATTGCAGGCCTGAATGTATACAGCCTATACTATTTATTTGATATAACAGGCCTTATTGAAACAGAATTGTTAGGTACTTGGACTGATTTTCTGGCCATTGTATTATGTATTTGTGCATTATTGGTCATGATTCGGAATTCTAAACCTATCTTTGCGCGCTTTCCGATTTACCTTACAGGATTACCATTGCTAAGTATTCTTTTTTTCCCTCTTGTTATGAGATCTTTGGTAATAAATGATCTTATCAGCGCAATATTCCAGGGAGGTGCAATAGCAAGTGCCTGTATTCTGTTCAGTCTTGATCATTTCAAAAATCAATATCGAGCTTATTTTATTGGCGGTATGGGAATGTTGATCATTTCGTATATACTTTATTGGTTTAAATTGAATACATGGATAACAGGAGGCTTCTGGGTCCCTGAGATTATAAGCAGTACTGCATTTATGATATTGTCATTAGCTTTTTATCAACGAAACATCAAAAAACATCAGGAATGAAAATTAAAGAAGGCATGAAAGCCCCTCAGTTTATTCTTCAAAATACAGAAGGGGAAAAGGTATCATTGAATCAAGTTAACCAGGATAAGAACATTGTCCTTTTGTTTTTCCCGTTGGCTTTTTCCAGTACCTGTATCAAAGAACTGTGCGATACCCGTGATAACATGAAATTTTACGAAGCTCTTGATGCAGAAGTAATCGGAATAAGTATAGACAGTTTCTTTACACTTAAAGAATTCAAAGAATCCCAGAACCTGAATTTTACATTGCTAAGTGATTTTAACAAAGAAGTAAGCAAAGATTACGGATGCCTGTATGATGACTTTTATGGAATGGTAGGAGTTTCCAAAAGGTCTGCTTTTGTCATAGACAGGGAAGGGGTTATTCAGTATTCAGAGGTACTGGATGATGCAAGTAAGTTACCTGATTTTGCAGCGATCCAAGATATACTGGAAGAACTGAATAATTAAATGATGTGATGGGTACTTTAAACTTTACATAATATAAATTATACGACATTTATATATAGAAACAGATACATATATCCATTTATCTTTAATTTGAATACCTTAGTTATAATTTTAAATCCACCCAAAGTCCATGGAAGTTCTAATTGTTGAAGACGATAAAGTATTGTCCCTGCTGTTGACAAAAATGGTTGAACGTATGGGATTTGATGTTGTTCGTTCAGTTTCTAAAGGAGTTGAAGCTGTCAGCAGCGCGGTTGAATTATCTCCTGACCTCATACTCATGGATATCATGCTCGAGGATGACCTGGATGGAATTGATGCTATGTTACAGATCAGAAAAAAAGGATTGTCAATACCTGTGATATTTATCACAGGTAATTCTGATCCTTATAACCGGGAACGTGCCTTAGAAACCGAATTTGTTGACTATCTGATTAAGCCGGTAAGTTATGATGAACTCCAGGCTTCAATGAATCAGGTCAAAGATTAACGGGAATCCATTCCGATCCCCGTTTACAAGCCTGTACTTATTTTTTATTCTTCAAAGAAAAGGTAATTGGCAGGCTGTACCGAACTCTGACCGGAATCCCTCTTTGCCTTCCTGGCTTAAATTTAACCTGTTTTACAGCATTAATAGCTTCTTCATCACAACCACCCCCAATGCCCCGGATAACCACAGGATCAATGACATTGCCTTCCTTGTCCACAATAAACTGAACAACAACTCTTCCTTCAATTCCGGCTAATAAAGCCATTTCCGGATAGGTGATCAAGGATTGAAGGTGTGCCAAACCACCGATAAGTTCAGGAGCCTGCTCCACGACGATAAAAACTTCTTCTTCATATTTTTCAACATCGTCAGGAAGTTTTGGAGGTGCCGGCAGATCTATCGCTGCATCGAGGTCCAGTTCAGCGTCGATATCAATTAATTCATTCTCAATGACCTCATCGTTGGGAACTTCCACCGGAATAACAGGTTTTGGCGGTGGTGGTGCCTTTAATTCCTGTTTAGTCTGGATAATTTCTTCAATATATACTTCTTCTTGTCTTTCAGTTTGAACAATTTCACCATCATCACTGAATTGTACATTTGCTTTAAAACCGCTTATTGCAATCAAAAGTGACAGAATCAGACCCAGCTCAAGACGGATAGTGTATGTGGATCTCAGATCAGCATTTCTTTGTAGTCGTTTCACCGGTAATCTCATAGTAACCTCCAGTTATTATAGCGGATACATGAGTCTAATTATCTATAATGAAGATAATATGAAAAGGTTCAGGGTCTGATCACCCTTAAGCCTCCTGCATCGACTGAAATATTCAGTTCATCATTAAAAACATATTGTTCACCATCAATATGAATATGATAATCCTGTGCATTTTCTAGGGTCATTGTTCGTGCAGTGTGGTGGTCTATAATATTTTTGTCAAAAGTATAGCCCAGGCTCAGTTTTATGAATTCCTTGAATAATTTTAGTCTGTTTATATCCTTTAAAAATATAAAATCGATCAGGCCATCATCATTAACGCTTAATGGCGAGATCAGATACCTGCCTCCTTCCCTTTTTCCATTAGCTGCACACAACATCCATCCTTTTATCCGGTAATTCAGGCGATCTTCATTAATAAAGAATGAAAAATTTCTTTTACGATAAAAAGTCAAAGCTACCGCACCACTGACCAGGTATCTTGCTTTTTTAAATAACGTTAATTTGTTGTTAGCCAATAGATTAATATAACCATCTAAACCTATGCCTATGGTATTGAAACCAGGTATGCCATTAACGTTCATTACATCAATGTTGCCGGATTTATAGTTCTTAAGGGATCTTAAGACCTGTATAGGGTCTTTTGGATATTCCAGGCTGAAAGCAATGTCATTTCCACTGCCTATGGGTAAAATACCTAATGTCGTATCCGTGTTATACAGTATTCCCCCGATTATATGCACTGTGCCGTCACCACCACAGGCTATAATATGATCATATTTATTTATCGCTTCCTTGCAAAGAGCTTCTATTGTAAGTTCATTATTTGCAAGAAATATCCCTGCATTGGGAAATTCACTTAAGATAAATGGCTTTAGCTTCTCAAATTGTCTGACCGCCCGGTTACTTTTTGCCGCCGGATTAACTATAAAGGCATATTTTGAACTTATCTCGTCAGTCAAAATGCCTTACGGAAAGCTTAAATTGATCATCCTGATCTTTCCCTACTGTTATCTTATCAATAATGGCATCCAGTGAAAAAGCTTCTGTGAGCTCTACCAGGTCATGGCCTTCTGTTTTGACCCGTTTCATTGGAGATTGTATTCTGAGCGGATCCAGTACTAATACAAGTATTTTATTTTGATCTGAGAATCGGCTATTCAAATATTCATTTATATTATTACCGTCTGCACAGATTATTGCTCCCTCCGATTCGAGCTCTTCTGGTTCATATCTTCCTGAATCACTGTACATCTTCCAGTTTTCGTTTAAAAGAGCCGTAAATAGTATTTCTATGTCCACTTGTTGTTAATTATATGCATAATGAATAAGCGCATCACCTTTATGAACTACCGGGCAATTATTTAAACCTATGACCTGCCCGTCACGGGTGGCACTTACTTTGGTGTTAATTTCTCCGTAGGGATCTCTAATATAGCCAAATACCTGTCTTTTCTTCAGTTTGTCTCCAAGGCTTATTTTTGGCATAAAGAGTCCCGCATTTTTAGCCCTTATCCATGTAGATTTTTTGTACTCTACAGTCTCGGATCTTTCAGGTGCGGCGGAGGTCATACCCAGATGTTTCATCAGTCTTTGAGTTCCCTTTATAGCTTCTTCAGTACCATGAAGGTCATAGCGCAGGGATTCTCCTGCTTCATAAACCAGTATGGGTTTACCTTTTTTGTGAGCTGCCGCTCGGAATGATTTTGAAATAAGGGTTGAATGTAATATAACCGGTGGCGCAAAAGCATTAGCTAATTCTTTGGCGCCCTTTGTATTAAAGGAGCATCTGATTTGGGGATAATTAGATCTGCTGGCTCCACCGGTATGAAAATCTATCCCACAATCTATATGAGGAATAATGTCCTGCATCAAAGTATATGCCAGTAACCGGGCAAGTGACCCGTTTTTTACTCCCGGGAAGCTTCGGTTAATATCTTTACCATCGGGAACACCCCGTGCACTTTGAATAAAACCATATACATTTACTACCGGGATTGCAATAACGGTACCTCTTTCGGGTACCACGATGTCCTTATTGATCATTCTGCGAACGATCTCTACCCCATTAATCTCGTCTCCGTGCAATCCTCCTGTTAGCAGTAATACGGGGCCATCAACGGGTGCACGATAGATCAGCACAGGTAAATCTATTGAAGTATATGTTGGCAAACGAGCAATACTAAGATCTACCCTGCCCGATTCACCTAGAGCAAACCGCTGTTTGTCTATGGTAATGAGCTCAGGCATTTCTTTTTACCTTTCGGCGCTTCGAAGGACTTTTCTTTCTTTCATCCACGGTTTTAGCTACGTAATTGATCACCGAAGAAGCTATATCTTTTCCGGTTGTGTTTTCAATTCCTTCAAGTCCCGGTGAAGAGTTAACTTCCAGAATGAGAGGTCCTCTTGATGATTGCAGCATGTCAACTCCGGCAATAGGTAAACCCATTGCTTTTGCAGCAGTTAATGCAACAGCTCTTTCCTGTTTTGATAATTTAATAAGGCTACCTGAACCGCCCTGATGAAGATTTGATCTGAACTCACCTTCTTTTCCTTGCCTTTTCATTGCTCCTACCACTTTACCATCCACAACGAAAGCTCTGATATCAGCACCTTTGGATTCCTCTATGAATTCCTGCACGATTACCCTTGCCTTCATGCTGTGAAAAGCTTCTATCATAGATTCTGCGGCTTTTTTAGTGGGTGCCAGTACTACTCCGTATCCTTGCGTTCCCTCCAGCAACTTAACGATCAGCGGGGATCCTCCTACCGATTCGATGAGCTTCTTAACCTCTCTTGAATAATTAGTAAAAACGGTCTTTGGAAGTCCAACGCCTGCACTGGCCAGTATTTGTAAAGACCGGAGCTTATCTCTGGACCTTACCAATGCCTGGGAATGTACTGCACTTACAACATCCATCATTTCAAATTGACGTACTACAGCAGCTCCATAAAAAGTTACTGAGGCACCGATCCTTGGTATAATAGCATCGAAATAATCGAGTTTCCGGCCCTGGTAATAAATGGTTGGATTATCCTGTTCAATAACAATGTCGCATTTCAAATGGTCAATGACCTCAATATCATAGCCTTTTTTCTCGGCAGCTTCTACGAGTCTTCTTGTTGAATATAGCTTTGGGTTACGCGACAATATGCCAATCTGCATTATTCTTCCTTATTCTTTACTTGTGATAGGTTTTTCCTGTTTACGTCGACCAGAAATTTCATTCTTTTCAGAAATTTACGGCCTAGCAATAACGGATATTTCATTTCGGAACGGTCGGTCAGTGACAATTCAATATCGAAGTCCTCTCCGAAAAAGGATATTTTTGTTTTAACAAAGTACCTTAGTTGAATGGTGCCATTCGAGCTTTTTACCTCTCGTTGATCATGTACCGGTTCTTTGATTATCTGATCATTATAAGCCGGGTGATCCGGGTCCAGTAAATAGAACTGAACATATCTTTCACCTTCTACCTGAACTTCTTCAATGTGGTGGCAATGTAAACTGGATGTATAAGCTCCTGTATCTACTTTTGCTTCTATACCCTTAAAATTCCAATTGGGTAATTCGACAAGTTCCGTTCGTCCTATTATCTTCTGCAATTCCTTTTCCGTTAATGCGGCCTAAAATTAACAATTTATCGAGCCAGTCTACACTAATTAACCTATTAAATTAAATTAAGCTTATATGTCCTCTGGAAGTGGATTTTCCGAATCATTACAAAGCAAGTTATTCATGATTGTCGCCATGCTGCTGTTTACAGCCTGCTCATCGAAAAGCCTGGTGGATCACCCCACAACGCGGTCTGCCTTATGGGTGCAGAATGCTTCAGAGTATGACGCTCAGTGCATTCAGGTTTACTCTGTGGCAACACAAAAGTTAAATGATATACTATCAGAACAAATTAAAAAAGACAGCTTAATCAGCCAGAAGCCTTATGCCATTATTGTAGACGTTGACGAAACTGTGCTTGATAATAGTCCTTTTCAGGCACGTATGATACTCAAAGGAAGTAACTACAACAATGAGGACTGGAATGAATGGGTTAATGAAGCACAGGCAGAGGCTATTGCAGGTGCTGTTGATTTCCTGACTTTCGCAGCCTCTAATGATATTCAGATCTTCTATATCACAAATAGAGATGCTGACACAGAAGAAGCCACCTTCAGCAACTTATCTGCATTAGGATTCCCCCTGAACGAGGATATTGACGTTTTACTCACCAAATATGAACGTGAAGACTGGAACTCATCGAAAATAAACCGAAGAGCAATGGTAAAACAAAACTATGAGGTCATCATGATGTTTGGTGATGATCTGAATGACTTTTATGATGCCAAAAATGTCAGTAGTTCTGCACGCGATCAGATCGTAATTAACAATCGGGATAAATGGGGTAATAGCTGGTTCATTCTGCCGAATCCTATATATGGTTCCTGGGAACAATCAATATTTGAATTTCAAAATACCCTAACTGAAACAGAAAGGAATAAAATTATCCTAAACAGCCTCAATCCAAAAAATTAATGAAAACCTTATCCCCTACTCCTTTTTTGAAAATTGATATAGAAAAGACCAGGCAACATATAAAAACCATGTCTGAAAAAGCCCGGTCCAATGCACTTGAATTCCGGCCTCACTTCAAGACACATCAGTCTTTGATGATTGGCAGTATTTTCAGGGAATACGGAACAAAGGGAATCACCGTCTCTTCCACAAATATGGCGGAATACTTTATGAGAGCAGGCTGGAATGATGTTACTATTGCTTTTCCCGCAAATATACTGGAGATAAACCGTTACAATAAGCTATCTGAGGATGCCGACCTCAGGCTTTTAGTACAGTCTAAAAGAGTTTGTGATCTGTTGTCAGAGGGATTAAATACAACTATCGGTGTATATATAGAACTTGATCCGGATTATGGTAGAAGTGGGTTGTCATATACCGATATAAAAAGCATCAGGGAACTGGCTGATCATATAAAAAAGTCAAATTTGCTTCATTTTATAGGGTTCTATTGTCATGCAGGTAATAGTTATAAATGCAATAGCCGCAATGAAATAAGCGAATTAGGTAAAAACATTTTATCAGGTTTGGAGAAGATCCGTTCACTTTTCCCGGATGCAGATATATGTTACGGAGATACTCCTACCTGTTCTGTACTGGAATCTTTTGGTCCGGTTAGCCAGTTGAGCCCAGGTAACTTTGTATTTTATGATCTCATGCAATCAGCCATCGGTTCCTGTTCTGAAGAGGATATTTCCGTCAGTTTATGCTGCCCGGTAGTTGAAAAGAAAGCCGAAAGAAAGCAACTGATCATACATGGCGGAGCGGTCCATTTATCTAAAGAATTTTTATCAGATTCATCCGGAAAGCATTTTGGGTATGTTAAAGGAAACAAGTCTTCCAGATTAGTCTCAATATCCCAGGAGCATGGTATCGTCGAATGTAGTGAAGAGTTCTTCAATGAGATTAAAATTGGGGATCATATAGAGATACTGCCCGTTCATTCCTGTTTAACTGCAGATCTTATGGGATCCTATTCTGATCTCACGGGAAAATATTATGATCATCTGAGATCGCATTATCCAGGTTAGATCATCATGGAAATAATCTCACATTTATGCTACTGCCGCCTCTGTCAGTGAAATCGTACAATCAGAAGAATTCATAACGGCTTCTATACCAACCGGAATAGTAGCATTGTCGTCTTCATGACTAATCATTGCTCCATAAAAGGCAGGAATTTGCAGTGGCTTTATATAATGCTCTAGTACTTCATTTAACTTCAGGCTATTAGGTCCCGCATCACATTCAGTACATTTCCCGAAAATAAATCCTGAAATGGCGTTCAGGATTCCGGCCATCTTTAGTTGCATAAGCATGCGGTCGATTCGATATACGCTTTCACCAATATCCTCAACAAACAAAATGGCACCTGAGAAATCCGGCAAATATTCAGAACCTATTAATGAACAAAGAACACTCAGGTTCCCTCCCAGAAGTACCCCAGAGGCCTCTCCAGCCTGTATAGTATATTTCTGATCATCGATAACAGAATAGCGGGTCTTGTCCCCTTTGATCAAAGTAGACTCAAATGAGTTTATGGAATACGGAGTCCACACAGATTTACCAACGGGCCCGTGGTACGTGACCATAGAAGACTTTTTATAAATAGCCATATGCAGGGAAGTAATATCGCTGAACCCAATCAATGGTTTTGGGTTAGACCGGATCAGATCATAATCGATCATTGAGAGAATCCGGTTTGAACCCCAGCCCCCCCTGATACACATGATCGCGTCTATTTCTTTATCGCGAAACATATTCATCAGATCTTCTGCTCTTTGCTCATCAGAGCCAGCCAGGTATCCGTTTTTTTCCTCTACATATTTTCCCCTTTTGAGTGTAAATCCAAGATCATTCAGATTCGTGATCATCTTATCAAAGTCACTTTTAAGGTAGATTGGGCTTGCAGGTGCCACAAGTCCCAGATTCGATGTAAAATCGATACTGTTGGGTTTCAGTAGTTCATACTTCGGATGATCACCTATTTTCTGATCGCAGGTATTTAAAATAGCCATACCTGGAAGCATAGAAATGATGCCAGTTGTCTTTAAAAAGTGTTTTCGGTCCAAGGGCTTCTTTTAAAAAAGGTTATACACCTATATTTAGGTATATAAACCTTCATTTTCAATATAATTGAGTACATCCGGGTTTAACTGATCCCTACAGTCGCTACCTTGCTTCAGTTTGTTCTTGACTTCAGTGGATGATATATCCAAGGGCTCATGATCCACAAAAATAGTTTTACTGATGATCTCTGGTTTCACCAGGTGATGATCTGCCCCTGGTCGCTGTGCAACCAGTAACTTACATTCTTCCAGTATCCTCTCGTAGAATTTCCATGTATGAAACTTCTCCAGACTGTCTTCACCCATGCAAAACAGGTATCTGTTATCCGGAAATCTCTTTTTTAATTCTCGGATGGTCTGATAGGTATAAGAGGGTTTGGGGAGCGTTTTTTCGATGGTTGATATCCTAATCCGGTCCTGATTGCCGAATACCAGTTTCAGCATTTTAAGTCTGTGATCATAGGCTACGTGCTCACTTTCCAGTTTATGCGGGGGCAATGGGGTAAGCATAACCCATAGTTCATCAATTTGCCCGGATCCTAGAAATGAAGCCGCTATAGATTCATGTCCTTTATGTACAGGGTCGAATGTACCGCCGAATATACCTATCGGTCCAGAACTCATTAACCCTGATCAGATTGTACGATCCCTGAGTTCCCGCCTAATTCAAGGAGTCTCTTTTCAGCCTGATCTCTCAGCAATTCAGCTTCTGCTCTGTATTCGCTGGTAGGGAAAAGTTGTATGAATTTTTCGTAGGTCTCAATAGCCTTAGAATAGCGTTCTACCTGTCTTTCTTCGACACTATTATCAGCGTAATCTATGAACGCATTGATCTGTCGAATGAGAGCTCTTTCAGCCCATACTGTTTCCGGATATTGATCAATCGTTAGGGTATAATATATGGTAGCGGCTTCGTATCGGTTGGTACGATAATAAAACTCTCCGGCTTCAAAATCCTTTCTGGCCAGTTTTTCTCTTAAACGGTCAATCTTATCAGCAGCGTCGGGTACATACTCGGAATTAGGATATCTGTTTATGTACAACTGGAACCGCTCAATGGCCTGCCTGGTCTCGGTCTGATCCAGTCTGTATCGAGGACTGATATTAAAGAAACAAAGTGCCGCTTTATACTCTACTTCTTGTCTTTGAGTACTTTGGGGGTAGTAACTTACAAAACGGTCAAATTCTGAAGCAGCTAGAAGAAATTGTTCAGACCTGTAGTAACTTTCTGCAAGATAATACTGGGCATTTTCAGCATATTCGGACCCTCGGGCAACCCTGGTAACAGTATCAAATGCATCTGCTGCATCAACATAATCTTCGTCCTCAAATAATTTCATTGCTTTGTTATAAGCAACTTCGGCTGTATCACCAGGGCGAATGAATTTATTTTTATTACATGCTGATAACAGGATCGTAAAAGCAAACAGGATTCCCAGACTCTTAGTCATTTGTTTTGTAATCATTAGTGATCGCGGTTTTTCAAAAATAGTAGAAGATTGTTCAATTCAGTTTTGTAGGGGGATTCGCTAAAATCATTTAAGATCTCTTCAGCTTTTTCGTAGTGAGTATCGACCTCATTACTAATATCTTTAATCACGCCCAGTTGATGAAACATTTCCAGGACTTTTGTAACTGAGTCATTTGCAGGATTATTGTCGTCAAGTACCTGCTGAATAAAAGCTTTATTTTCTCCGTCAGCCCTTTCCAGTGCTAATATGGTAAGGTAAGTTTTTTTACCTTCATAGATATCTCCGCCCAATTTCTTTCCGAATTTCTCCGGATCAGCAGTCGCATCAAGAAGGTCATCCTGAATCTGGAATGCGAGTCCCAGTTCCATTCCAAAAGAATAGAGCTTTTTCCTGGTATCCGATCCGGCTTGTGCAGTGATAGCACCCATTTCCAGTGAGGCACCGAGTAAAGCTCCAGTTTTGCCAGCTATCATATTGAGATATTCGTCATGATCTACATCCTGTCGGTCTACGAAATCCATATCAAGAGCTTGTCCTTCACAGACCGTAGTGATAGCATTCAAAAATACTTCATTTAAAGCAGCGTAGTCATGTTTGCCGAATTTTTCATTACTTCCATAATAATTTAGCTGCTGCATTGATACGGAGAACATGACATCCCCTGAGAGTATAGCTTTGTTAGTGTCCCATTTATGAAAAACACTTTCAACTCCTCTCCTGGTATCGGCACGATCCATGATGTCGTCATGGACAAGGGTAAAATTATGAAGGATCTCAACAGCAAGAGCTGCAGGGATTGCTTCGTCCGTATTTCCTCCGCATAGCCCATTTGCCAGTAAACACATAAAGGGTCTGACTCTTTTTCCTCCCATTTTTAATGCATAGCGAAATGGGTCATAAAGGCTATTTGGTGTATCCGGTAGTGGTAAACCTGAAAGCTCTTTCTCTATCTGCCCGATTAAAGAAGTATTTAAATCTATCTTCTGACTCAATCTATTTGATGTAGATGATTAAAGGTTCCGAATATAAGCAAATTTGAGGAGTATTTAAGATCCTAAACGTCTTAAATGAGACCTGCTAAGTTCTTTGACAGTTGTACAGCCAAGCAGTGTTAAATGGATTTTGATCTGATATTTCCATGTTTGCAGCAAAGACATCAGGCCTTCTGCACCATTTTCATGAATGGCTTTGATCAAAGGTTGAGCACTGGCCGTAAAATGACTGCCCAGGCATAATGCTTTTACGATATCCGATGAATTTCGGATGCCACCGGATGCAATGATTTGAAAAGATCTTTCCCAATTTAGTTTGGAGATCTCATCCAGGCAGACTACTGTGGGAATTCCCCAGTTATCAAATATGTGTTCAGGTTTTGGGTTGACATCACGCAGGTTTTCAACTTTAGCCCAACTGGTCCCGCCTGCCCCAGCTATGTCGATTACTGCCGCTCCTGCATTTAACAACTTCCTAGCCACCTGAGCTGAGATTCCGGCCCCTGTTTCCTTAACAATGAGAGGTAAATCTATTTTTGCTGCCAGTCTTTCAATACCGTTTAAAACTCCCCTGAAATCATGATCACCCTCCGGCTGCATAAGTTCCTGTAATGGGTTCAAATGAACGATAACCGCATCAGCCTCTACCGATTCGATCATTGACCGGATCGAGGCATCTGAGAAACCCTCAGTCAGCTGAACTCCACCTATATTCGAAGCGATAAATGCACTCGGGGCTTTTTTGCGGGCAACAGAGAAAGTCTCAGTGAGCCCCGGATCTTCCAGCATAGCCCTCTGAGAACCAACTCCAAATGGCAGGTCCATTTCCTGTGCAACCTCAGCTATGACTTCATTCACAGATACAGAATCAGCATGTCCACCGGTCATAGAAGATAGAAAAAGAGGCATCGAAAATTGTCTACCACACAGGTCAGCTTTTGTTGACACTTCTTCAATATTTACTTCAGGAAGTGCATTATGGTCAAAATAATATTCTTCAAATCCTGACTTCAGATCATATTGAGTTTTATCATTAATGGTCAGCTGTATATGATCTTTTTTTCTGTCTTTAATACTCATTCAGATCTGTTTATATGATGTAGGAACCTGAGTTAATATGGAAAGTCTGCCCGGTCATGTGCGTAATGTCTGCAGTGCTAAGAAAATAAGCCAGTTCACCAACCTGAGAAGGTGGTGCAATGTTATCCAGAGCGAGCCCCTTCGTAAGATAATCTTTACCGTATATCTGGATCGAATTTTCAGCCATATCAGTATGTACAAAACCCGGTGCTATGGTATAAGCTGTAATCTTATTTTTACCCAGATCTCTGGCCAGGCTTTTGGTAAAGGCTACTAGGCCGGCCTTTGAAGCTGCATAACTGGCATATTCCTGTGTATCTCCTCTATATGCAGCTCTTGATGATACATTTATGATTCTGCCAGGACATTCCTTTTTCACCCAGGTATTTACTGCCCATTTGCAGATAATGGCAGGTGCTTTCAGGTTAACCTGAAGTGTTTTATCCCAGTTGTTTAACCAGGAACTGTCATCGGAAGAGATATCTGCATCTTCAAATATACCTGCATTATTGATCACAACATCAGGGCATTTGTTCGATATAAGATCACGGATTAAGTCCAGCTCATCATCATTTGATAAATCACATTTAATATGCGAGTACTGCGCATTCTTAAAGGGAGAATGTTTACTTCTGGAGGTCCCGATAACTGAGATGCCTTCCTCCAACAGTTTTTCCGCGATCGCAAAACCAATCCCTCGAGAAGAACCAGTAACGAGTATTGTCATACTTTTTTCAGGAATATAATCCTATCTGCGAGGAAGAAAAAAATTAGATCAGCGGGATGTCCAGACGGGTACATTGGAACAGGCTTCCCCATACATGATCTTTCGAGCAACGGGTTTAAGCTTGTTGGTAACGAGAAGATAAATGGAATCGGGTACTTTTATGTCGCCACATCCTTTAAGAAGTACAAATTTATCTTTGTATAAATCCCAATCGTGTTCTTCAATATTTCTTCTGTACAGGGTATGCTGAAGTTGGTCGGCAGGCATATGAAATACATCCAGAGCATGCTCAGATGCATATGAGGTTAATAGCATCCATGCCCATGGTGCGATGATCGCATCAGTTGAGCAATAAACACGCAAATATGCATCCTGATACTGACTCCAGTCGTAGTTTTTAAGGTGGGATCTGAAGTCTTTTTCTTTAAGCAGGAGCTCCTGAAACAGAAATTGTTTGATATCAAGTTCTTTGACCGGCGTTTTGTCATAAAATAGTTTGGCCAGATCAAGAGTAATTAACTTCTGATTGGCTTTAACCTTATTTACAATAGTTTCTTCCATATCAGGTGTGCTCAGATTGAAAATGATTCACCGCAGGAACAGGTTCGGGAGGCATTGGGATTATTGAAATGAAAGCCCTGTCCTTCCAGTCCTTCGGTATAATCCAGTTCGGTTCCCGCCAGATACAAGAAACTTCTCATATCGATCAGTACCTTAAGGCCATTGATCTCAAACACTTTGTCGCTATCTGACGGTGCTATCTCATTATTGAAATCGAGATTATAGGTAAGACCTGAACACCCACCACTCTCCACTCCTACTTTGAGAAAAGCATCCTCCGGTATGTTCTGATCCTTTCTGATCTCATTAATGCGGTCAATAGCTCTGTCTGAGATAGTGATTTCCATTACACTGATATTACCTGAATTTCGGGATCAATTCTCTTAACCATACTTTCAATAGCATACAAGGTCCCGGTAGTTGCAGTAGGACATGTGCCACAGGCTCCCTGGTAGTGTACCTTGAGTCGGTTTCCGTCCAGTCCCAGAACTTTAAGTCCTCCACCATCAGCAAGCAGATAGGGACGTACCTGCTCATCCAGCATGCGGTTGATCTCTAATAAGCGAGGATCGTTTGATTCCTGTGCTTCTTTACTTACATGAACTTCAGAGTCATCCTCCAGATCAGTCATGGGTTCCGCTTCACGGATAGGCGGAGCCAGTTTTCGTAGTAATTCAGACCATACGGCTTCTCCGTCCTGAGTTACCGTAACATATTTGTCTACATAGTAAACGTTGATCACGTTTTCTATAGCAAACAAGGCAGAAGCTAATGGATCTCCCTCTGCTTCGGCATCATTCTCAAACGAACGGGTAACCCCGTTGGTTAAAGGTTCATCCAGAACAAAACGCATCGCATCCGGATTGGGTGTTCTTTCTATTTCTTTAATCTTTGCCATCTCGAAATCAGTTTTTAAATATTAGCTGAAAAAATCTTTTACGTATTTAATACCATCTATAAGCTTGTCAATATCCTCTTCGGTATTATAGAAGGAAATTGAAGCTCTGGCTGTACCTGGTATATCATAATGCTGCATGATAGGCTGTGCACAGTGATGACCTGTTCTGACTGCTATTCCCTTCTGATCCAGTATAGTCCCCGCATCTGTTGAGTGAATATTGTCGATCAGAAAAGATATCACCGATGCTTTATCTTTTGCAGTACCAATGATCCTCACACCTTCTAAATCATTAATCCTCTTTGTTGCATAATCGAGTAGCTGTGCTTCTCGTGAAGCGATCTCGTCCATGCCAATTTCATTCAGATAGTCAATTGCTGAACCTAAACCGATACCAGCTGCAATTGGTGGAGTACCTGCTTCGAATTTATATGGAAGATCATTCCAGGTTGTTTCTTCAAAGGTGACCTTATCGATCATATCTCCTCCTCCCCTGTAAGGAGGCATATCCTGAAGGATCTCTTTTTTACCGTAGAGGACTCCGAATCCAGTGGGCCCGCACATTTTATGTGCTGAAAAAGTGTAGAAATCTGCATCCAGATCCTGTATATCCACTTTCGAATGTGGTACAGCTTGAGCTCCGTCAATAAGAACTAATGACTCATTTTGATGTGCCAGGTTAATGATCTCTTTAACAGGATTTACCGTTCCAAGAGCATTCGAAACATGAACAATGGCCACCATCTTAGTTTTTTCAGATAAGAGTGACTCATAGGTGTCCATATCAAGTTCACCGGCATCGTTCATTGGTACAATCCTGAGAACAGCCCCGGTCTCCTCGGCAATCAATTGCCATGGCACTATATTGGCATGATGCTCCATCTCACTTAAGATGATTTCATCACCGGTATTAAAATTCTTACGACCATAACTCTGAGCAACCAGATTTATGGAATCCGTAGTACCGGTGGTAAAGATGATCTCCTCTTTATGACGGGCATTAATGAATTCCTGCACCTTGGTACGGGTAGATTCATAGGCGTCAGTAGCCTTTTGACTTAAAGAATGGATTCCTCTGTGAACATTGGAATGTTCTTTTTTGTGGTAGTGATCAATTCTGTCTGAGACGATCACGGGCATCTGACTTGAAGCAGCATTATCCAGATAGACCAGATCCTGCCCGTTGATCTTCTGATCAAGAACGGGAAACTGAGATCTTATCTTATTCCAGTCTGTCTTCGTACTAGTGTCATTTGCCAGTTTTGTCATATTATATCTGAGTCTTCAGATTAGACATTTACCATAACCTCTTCAGGGTCACGATTAGTGTATTTGATCACTTCATCAAGAAGTAGTTTTTCTACTGATTCAACTTCCATGCTTTCCACGCTTTCGAGTGCAAATGCATAAACCAGGAGCTCACGTGATTTTTGCTCAGTAAGTCCACGGCTCTGAAGATAAAACACCTCTTCATCCTGCAGCTGTCCAATAGTAGCCCCATGAGAGCATAAAACATCATCTGCAAAGATCTCAAGCTGAGGTTTGGTATTTACTTTACCATCATCGGATATGAGCAGGTTTCTGTTCTCCTGAAAGGAATCGATCTTTTGTGCATGTTGAGCTACAAATATCTTTCCGTTGAAAATGGAATGTGCTTTATCATTGATTACACACTTGTGCAGCTGATGGCTGTTACCATGAGCGAAGCGATGATCCATTATGGAATGAGTATCTGCGATCTGTTCACCGTCGATAAGAACCAGACCGTCCACTGTGAAATCAACCTCTTCTGCATTTTGAATAACCCGGGGGTCATTACGGAATAGTTTTGCGCCAAGACAGATCGTATACGAGTGATACTCAGCATGCTGGTCAATTTTAGCGATTGGTCGGGATACATGGGATGCTTTTTTGCTATCCTGTTGCAGGCGCGCATGATGGACATGTGCTCCTTCAAACAGCCGGAACTCAGTAACCGGTACATTCAGGTATACATTGTCGGCAAGCCCGATATGCTGCTCGATGATAGTCGCTTTTGAATACTTCTCACCTATGAAAAGCAATCTCGGAGTTACATAAAATGGTTTTTCAGCATCTGTATACAGATTCAGGATCTGAATTGGGGCTTCGACCTTTGTTTCAGAGGGTACATATATAAATGTGCCATCGCCGAAAGTTGCGTCGTTGAACGGAGTAAAAACATCATCATCATAGTTGGTGATGGTGCCAAGGTGTTCAATAAGAGCTTTATTATCTGCGTTGTGACTGATCGTACCAACGACCACGTCTTCAGGTAATTCACTTACTGATGACAGAGATTCGTTAAAAATTCCGTTAACAAAGACTAGTCTGCTGTTCATAGATTCCGGAAGAAACCGGTCGCTTACGTCACCAGTATTTTCGGTATTTACAGCGTTAACGTCGACAAACTTATTAGATGTTATAGAACTAAGATCTATAAATCTCCAGTCTTCATCTTTGCGGGTTGGAAAAGTTCTTTCGGTCAGCTGCTCTTTGCCTCTGTTGTGCAGTTCTTTAAGTGCACCTGAAACATCAGAAGATGGCAGATCTCCTTCAACAAATGACAGCATAGTATTTTGCTTAGCGTCATTCATTATTTAGCCTCTCCGTTTAGCATTACTTCTTTGTCTAACCAATCGTAGCCTTGTTCTTCAAGTTCGAGTGCAAGGGACTTATCGCCGGACTTAACGATCTTGCCATCTTTCATAACGTGTACAAAATCAGGCTGAACGTAATTCAGAAGTCTCTGATAGTGTGTTACAAGGACGATCGCATTTTCTTCATTAGAAATCTTATTAATGCCATCAGAAACGATCTTAAGGGCATCTATATCGAGACCTGAATCGGTCTCATCCAGGAAAGACAGAACCGGGTTGAGTACGGCCATCTGAAAGATCTCATTCTTCTTCTTTTCTCCACCAGAAAACCCGGTATTGATAGATCTGTCCAGAAATTCATCTTTCATTTCTATCACATCCAGCTTCTCTTTCAGGTAATCTTCGAACTCGATTGGATCCAGTTCCTCACGGCCATTTTCACGGGCTATGGTATTATATGCCTCGCGAAGAAGGGTCTTATTCGTGATTCCCGGAACTTCTACAGGATACTGAAATGCAAGGAAGATACCCAGATGTGCACGCTCATCCGCATCCAGTTCAGAGATATCTTCTCCATTAAAAAGGATCTCACCATCGGTGATCTCATATTCCGGATGACCGGAGACTACTTTTGATAGAGTGCTTTTTCCACTTCCGTTCGGACCCATAATCGCATGAATCTCTCCGGCATTCACTTTAAGGTTCACACCTTTTAGAATGTGAATGTCTTCTCCTTCAACTTTAGCGTGTAAATTTTTGATTTCTAACACAGTTCTGTTCTTTTCTTTTTACTTGTTAATATTCTTCGCTGGATCAGCCTACACTTCCTTCCAGTTTTACATCAAGCAGTTTATTCGCTTCAACTGCAAATTCAAGAGGCAGCTCTTTAAGTACGTCTTTTACGAAACCATTGATGATCATGGAAATGGCATCCTGTTCACTGATACCTCTCTGCATCAGATAGAATATCTGCTCTTCACCAACTCTTGATGTAGTTGCCTCGTGTTCAATACTACTGGAGGAATTTTCCGAGGAGATGTACGGGAAAGTATGAGCTCCGCATTCCTGGCCAATAAGCATTGAGTCACATACCGAGTAGTTTCGGGAACCTGTTGCCTTCTTACCAATTTTGACTTCTCCGCGATAACTATTGTTCGACTGTCCGGCAGAGATACCTTTAGAAATGATGGTACTTCTGGTGTTCTTTCCCAGATGAATCATTTTTGTACCGGTATCGGCCTGCTGTCTTTTTGTGGTAACTGCTACAGAGTAAAATTCTCCGATAGAATTATCCCCTTTGAGGATCACACTTGGGTACTTAAGAGTAACTGCAGATCCTGTTTCCAACTGAGTCCAGGAGATCTTTGAGTTCTCGCCTTTGCAGATGCCTCGTTTAGTAACAAAATTGTAAATACCACCTTTTCCATCTTCATCTCCGGAATACCAGTTCTGAATAGTAGAATATTTGATCTCAGCATCTTTTTCTGCAACTAACTCAACAACCGCTGCGTGGAGTTGATTTTCATCATACATCGGAGCAGTACAACCTTCGAGGTAACTGACATGACTATTCTCTTCTGCAACGATTAAGGTTCTTTCAAACTGTCCCGAGTTCATGTTATTGATTCGGAAATAAGTAGATAGTTCCATCGGGCAAACGGTATCCTTCGGGATGTAACAAAAGGAACCATCTGAGAAAACCGCTGAGTTCAGAGCAGAGTAGAAGTTGTCTCTTGCAGGGACAACAGAACCAAGGTGCTTCTTCACTAATTCAGGGTGATTCTGTATAGCTTCAGAAATAGAACAAAAGATCACACCGGCTTCTGCCAGCTTTTCTTTGAAAGTCGTGAAAATAGATACACTGTCAAATACAGCATCTACGGCAACACCTGCCAGCATTTTTTGTTCTTCTAAAGGAATTCCAAGCTTCTCATAGGTTTCCCTGATGTTAGGGTCCACATCGTCAAGACTGTCGAGCTTCGGTTTATTCTTTGGAACTGAATAATACTGCATGGTATCGAACTTCGGCTTCTCGTAAGTCGCATTAAACCATTCTGGTTCTTCCATCTCGGTCCATGCACGATAGGCTTTAAGCCGGAATTCAAGCATCCATTCCGGTTCATTCTTTCTTTTTGAGATCTCCCTGACGATATCTTCGTTCAGTCCAGTAGGGAAATCTTCATATTCAACGTCGGTGGTAAAGCCATACTTATAATCCTCACCGATCATTGATTCTAAAGCTTTGGTCTCGCTCATTCCTTAACAGATCTTGATGTTTAAAATTTACCTCTCAACACCCTGAATAGCAGTACCGTTCAGGACACTTTGCAGTCTTATTTAGATTGAGTTCAAATATACGAAATCTATCCCTGACATATAAATTTTTGCCCATTGAGAATTCTTATCAGCGGAATAGATTGAAGGGCTTTTAATAAGAATTAACAGAGATTAGCAGGCAAGTATGAGAATTATTCTAACTCATTAATGCACATACGCATGCAGTATTCACAATATCTTCCCAGCTGCACCCTCTTGAAAGATCCATCATGGGCTTATCTAGTCCCTGAATGATTGGCCCCGTCGCTGTGGCTCCCCCCAGGCGTTGAGTGATCTTGTAGCCGATATTACCTGCATCCAGATTTGGAAATACATACACATTTGCTTTACCGGCAACCGGAGATCCTGGGGCTTTTCGTTTTCCAACACTTTCCAAGTAGGCCGCATCAAACTGAAGTTCCCCGTCTATGATCAGGTCAGGTGCTGTTCTCCTGACGTCTTCAAGGGCTTTGGTCACGAGTTCGACCCGTTCATGCTTTGCACTTCCCTTTGAAGAAAATGAGAGCATTGCAATTCTGGGTTCACTCTGTACCAGTTTCTGATGAGTTCTGGCTGAACTTTTAGCAATATTGGAGAGTTCGATTGAATCAGGATAAGGCACTACAGCACAATCTCCGTAGGTAAAGATCTTTCCATCATCAAAAGACATGATAAATACACTGGAAACTACTTCGGTGTCCTTATCCAGTCCTATAACATAAATGGCAGCTCTAAGAACGTCAGCGGTTGTAGATACCGAGCCAGCAACCGCACCATGCGCCTTGCCAGACCAGACTTTTGCAGCTGCATAATAAAGTGGGTCACTCATGATCACGGAGGCTTCCTCTGTAGAAAGGTTCTTGTGGCTCCTTCTTTTGACGAGGTGGTCGATATAAACTGAAAGATCAGGGTCTGAATCTATGTTCAGTACTTCTATACGTGAGTCAATATTCTGTGTATCAGTGTCGTCTTCAAGTACAAGAGAAATGTCACAAAGATTGTTTTTCTGCATGAAATTGGCAGCTTGCACTACCCTTTTGTCTGAGGAGCGCGGTAATATAATTCTTTTGTCTGCTTTTAAAGCTCTTTCTCTGATCTGATCAATGAATAAACTCATTTGATTAGTATTATGATTGAAACTATTGATAATGTTAATCCGACCAATTGTCGTTTGTTGATCTTATCCTTCCATACTGCAATTCCGATCAAGGTGCCTATTACCACAAGGGCTATGTTTGTAAGTGGAAAAACTAAAGAGCCGGGTAATTCTTTAAGCGCATATAAAAGAAATATGGAAGAGTATAGATTAACTATTCCTACCATTGAACCTAACATGATCTCTGCAGTGGTAAATTCCATCTTTCCCTTTCGGAGACTGAAGAGAATCCCTGTTATAAATGAAACAAGAAAAATACCACTCAGGAAAAGGTCCTCAGATAAAATCTGAGAAAACTCCGCTTCGAAAATTTTTAGACCACTGTCTGTCAAACCGGTTATCAAAAATATTCCCAAGGGTAATAGTAAGCTTTTGTGATCCCTCAGCTTTTTCCAGTTTACTTCCGGAAGCATCATATATAAAGCGATGAAAGCCAATGCAATTCCAAGGTATTTATAATTGCTTAAGAATTCTGCATACAGGAATATGGACAAAGCTATCGGAAATACCAGGGATGTTCTCATAGCTGCTATACTGATACCCATGCCAACCCGATCGATAGATCTGGAGTATAAAACCATATTACCAATGAACATGATACCCAGGAGTATTACTGAAACAAAAATGATCACTTCAATATCACCTAGTGCTGAAAAACCGTCTTTGAACTCAATCGAAGTGAAAAAACTTACCAGAAAGGCCACACCATAATTGATCACCAATATGTTCAGAACATTGTGTTTTTTTTGCTCCCCTATTTTCAGGAGCTGGGCTATGCACAGCGAACAGAAAACACTTGCGGCAATAAAAAGGTAGCCCATTATTTTGCCAGGTCTAATCGGTTATTTCCATAGATCAGGACATTCTGTGGGCGGTCATATATACTTCTGGATGTGAAAGGAACATTTCTCTCCAGGTAATTATACAGTGAGTTATATCTGCTTATTCCTTCTTTCAGACCTTTAGCAAAGTAATAAGTAAATATACTATGCCTGTTTTGTTCTCCATTACTGGATGAATACCATCCCGATCTCTGGTCAGTTCCGGAGGAAAATAACACTACACTGTTGACTTTCTTCTCCGTGATCTTTTGACTGAGCAAGCTTAAAACTTCGTTTTGAGGTAGTGGACTGATAATATCCAGATCAGCTATCACATGAATTTGTTCAATATTTAATTCGGCCAATGACACAAAAAGATCAGAAAGTGGTAGTACAGATCTTTGATCATTGCGGTCAGATGTACCAATAAAATATAATTCCGAATCTATAACTTCAGCGTAACCGCTGATATAAAGAATCAGGACGGAATCTCTATCAGCGATCTGATCATTTAAGTCCGTCGATATTTTCGAAAATGATGCTTCATTATTTATATCCTGAAATGTGAGGATGTCCGATTCCGTAATATTCAATGATTGTTTATATAGCTCTTGAACCAGCCTTAGATCCCTCTCACCATAGATCCTTTTAGGGTGAATGGGTGATTCATAATTGGAGTTCGATATGATCACACCTTTATGTGCGGTGGAACGTCCGTTTCTAATCAGTCTGAGGTTTCTTTCCACATCTACTGACCCAAAAGGTACGTTTGGAACAGTTATCACGGAAAGATCAGAGGCAAAGGCTGACGGACGCCAGATGATTTCAACATCATCCGTTGATATGAATGTTTCAGAGATCCCGTATAAGACACGGACCCAGTTACTGTCCTGAGAAACATATTTAAGCTGTGAACCTGAAGCAAGCTCGGTAAGGATACTTGAATCGTCTGTTGAGGGTTCATTTCTCAAAGGAGTTACACTATTCGTAACGATCGCGAACTTTTCAAATATGGATGAAACAGGAATATCTACCGTAGTAGTATCTTCTCCATATGATGCAGAAATTCTAACGGGATGTACAGGTTCGGTGGGGAAAAATTCCGGATCGAGTTCTTCTGCCAGGTTAATGAAGATCTGATTGTCACTGAATTCCCTTTGCTGCTCCTCAACCAAAAGACTTCCGTCGAATGTAATACGCACCATCGGTTTCTCAGTAAGATATGGTTTAGCTAAGGCTGTATCTTTCATCACAATACTTCCTGACTTTCGTAACAACTTTGTTTCACCGGTTTTGGTTGGAGCACCGTTTTCTTTCATATTTAGCAATGAGATGCCGGTCATAAGGGCACCAGCACTTAATAACGTCGCTTTCTGACTGTTACTTGGTTGTTGTATCAGCTGATCAGAATACGCAGCATAGGTCGCGAGTGATGCACCCATGAGTCCCACTATCACATAACCGGTTCTTGGCTTATATCGCTGAATGTATCTTTCTGTTTTGATGCGTTGAGCATACTCATAAGTATTGGCAGTTTTCAGAGTAAAGGTTATGCCCGGTTGATTCGCACTTATATTATTTGAGCTCTCCAGAAAGAAATCAGAATCAAGTAGCTCAAAATCCTGATAATCTATCTCATCCTCATTGATGACTACCCAGCTGGTAGTTGAACAGGCGGCAGAAAAGCTTACCATCAATATGAGGAGAAGGATCTTTTTCATTAAGCCCAGGGTGTTTGTTTGGAGGCTACAGCAATTTTGGCTGCGTCAATGGCAATTACCATTTCTTCATTTGTAGGTATGACTCTGAGGTCAACAGTACCTTCCGAGGTTGAAAGGTCTTTTTCAGGATGGGGGTTTTCGTTCATATGCTTATCCAGGTGAACACCGGCATAATCCAGATTGTGTAAGATCTTCTCCCGGATCAACGGAGCATTCTCACCTATTCCTCCGGTAAAAATAATTGCGTCTACTCCATTCATAGCTGCAATATATGAGCCGATATATTTCTTGGCACGATAACAGAATACCTCAATAGCCTCTCTGCACCTGCGGTCTCCGTCTTCTGCCTCCTGCAGGAGGTCTCTCATATCGGCTGCATAACCGCTGAGACCTAATAATCCGCTATGTTTGTTCAGCAGAGCATGCACATTCGCAAGCGATAGTTCCTCTTTCTCTATAAGGTAAAAGACAATGGAGGGATCAATGTCTCCGCTTCGGGTACCCATTACGAGTCCCTCTAAGGGGGAAAACCCCATACTGGTATCAACAGAATTACCATTTTCAATTGCTGTGATGGAACACCCATTACCGAGATGGCAGCTTATGATCTTGGACTTATGCTTTGGGGTTTCCGACAACTGATAATACTTCCGGCTTACATAGTAATGGGAAGTACCGTGGAATCCATACCGTCTTATCTTGTACCTGCGATAGAGTCTGTTGGGAATTCCGTACAAAAATGCATGTTGAGGTATAGAATGATGAAATGCAGTATCAAATACGGCAACATGAGGCACATCCGGTAAGTGTTTTTTTGCTGCCCGTATACCGTCCAGATTCGGAGGGTTATGCAAAGGCGCAATGTCAAATGCCTGCTGTATGGCCTCTTCGACATCATCATCGATCATTACTGAATCTTTGAACATTTCTCCCCCATGGACTACCCGGTGTCCGACAGCTTCAATCTCTTCCAGTGAATTGAGATGGTCATTATTAGCCTCGATCAGCAATTCCATCATTTTTTTCAGAGCGGCTGCATGATCCTCGAGAACCAGTGTCATCTTTACGGGTTTCTCATTTTCAAACTCTTGTTTGATAATAGATGTGACCGCGCCGATCCGTTCAACAAGACCTTTACACAGGGTTCTTTGCTCCTCGGTATTGATCAGTTGATATTTTATTGAGGAACTCCCGCAATTTATTACCAGTACTTTCATTTTTAAAAATCAATGATTGTTCCGATTCCAATGAGGCTTCTGAATTTAAAGGATGCATCATTACCTTCCGGATCTGATAGCCACAGAGGTATTTCATATCGAATAGCGATCCCCCGGTCATTTCCCAGGTAATCCGGAATGTTAAGAGATAACTGGAAGCCTGCACCTGCATCGGCAAGCGTTCTGCTGTCATCAAAGTTGCTCACACCTTCATCTACTAATTCGGTTGAAAAGATTCCTGCATCCGCAAATCCATAGGTCTTAAAATGTAATATGTCTTCTACGATACTATCTTTCCATAAATTGTTTACGGGATTGGGATATTCAATTTCCAGATTCATAGCAGCTGTTGAATTATAATAGACAACGGCACCTGAGCTTAATAACTTCATTTCCTGTGATGCATATCCACGGAGATTTGGTCCAGAGGCATACTGAAAATGTCCGTTTTCAATTAAACTTACCGGCACAGTCCCCCCGGCCCTCATCAGACCGCTATCCATCCATGAGTTCATATCATGAAAATTCATTCCAAAACCGAACTCCGGAAGAACATCCTTGCTGCTTGTTCCGCCATAGGCTCTTATTCCGACTTCAAATCCATTGCTGATTTCGAAAGTCTGTCTGATATCTGCCGTTATTTTGAAAAAAGATGAGCTGACCGGAGATACATTATAGAGCATATCAGCCTGCATGGTCTGTACACCGGATTGATATTCTTTTGATCGAAATAATTGAATCCCTAAAAGACTTTTCCAATCACTTTGCCAAAGCTGCTCAAAAACGGGATATGAATTATTAAATAGTTTCTGTTGCCTGTATGAGGCAGAGATTCTGAAGTAATTCAACTCATTGAACCCATCCTGAAATCTTTTATTAAGAACGGCGCCATGATCGATAAAACCAGTCCTTACGGATGAGATCAATTGTATATTCAGTTCATTTCCGGAAGATGACCAGAACGAGATTGGTTCTGTAAAACTCACATAATACGATAAAGGATTTTCCGGCCATTTTGAGGCTCCCCATATCCCAAAATCTAATCGATGAGGTCCGTCTTTGAAGGTCCCCTCCTGCTCTCCTAATAACCTTATTCCAACTCTGATGCCATCTGTCGAATTAAACCATAGATCAGGGTAAGGAGTGATATTATAGGAATTATCCTGGGCTCTCAGGTCAGGGATCATGAATAACAGGAAAAGACCTGCAATAAGATATTTTAAAGTGCTATTTCCCATTCAGGTAAGAGTCTGTTTGAAGGATCCTCTAGTATGGTTTGTATCAACCGGATTAGTCGTTGTTGTTCAGGCCACCTTAAATATAACTGTACCTCGTCAGCTGAGATCCACTTATACGAAGTATGTTCCTCATTTAACTGGATTTCTTCGTTGGCAGGTATTTGAGCCGCAAAAGCAGGAATATGATGGATCATGTCAGAGGCTGCTTCATAAAAAGTATTCACAGAAGGCACTACCCAGAAATGGTCAGGAACCAGGCCGGTCTCTTCATTCAATTCTCTCAGTGCAGCTTTCCAGTAGCTCTCATTTTCATCAACTTTACCCCCTATCATCCGCCACTGATCAGCGTATATCTTTTTTTTAGATCTCAGGAATACCAGAAATTTGACTCCGTTCTCTGTGATCCGATAAGGGTAAACATCAATGAGTTTTTTCATTTGGTCAAGGGTTCAGACCTGAATATCCAGTATTTCAAGTTCCAGTTTCCCTGCAGGTACATCCACGTGGACGGTTTCACCGATCGCTTTTCCGATCAATGCTTTCCCGATCGGAGATTCAACGGAGATCTTTCCGGCTGCGAAATCTGCTTCATTAGGACTGACAAGGGTATATTTCATCTCCTTACCAACCTTTTTATTTAAAATAGTAACAGTTGTTAATATCCGAACCTGTGAGAGGTCCAGTTCATTAGCATCAAGGACTCTGGCATTAGCAAGGGCATCTTCCAGTTTAGTAATCCTGTCTTCCAGGTGCCCCTGTGCTTCTTTAGCAGCATCATATTCGGCATTCTCGCTCAGATCACCCTTAGCTCTGGCCTCTGCGATATCTTCAGCGATCTCTTTTCGACCTCTGGTCTTCAGATCTTTTAATTCGGCTTCCAGCTTATCAAATCCTTCCTGAGAGAGATATTGTACTTTACTCATACCTGTTGGTTTTATTCATTCAGACAAACAAAAAAAGCGATCTGCCTTGCAGATGCTTTCAATTTAATTTCATATGACTTTAAAATAAGGTGATAGCCCGTGTTTGTCTAATATTTATTTAGTTCAACTTGCTTGCCGCTAATCTGAACTTACCGTTCCTGTATCAGAGAAAGAGAGTGTGCGGGTTGTCCATATTACTGCACCCAGTATTAACACAGCACCCAGCATGAAAGGAGCCCCTGGAAACTGCACAGGAGATATTTCTGAAGTAAAAAAGCCAAACAAATTCGTCATTATCGGAGGGCCGAAAATTGCAGATAAACTTATTAATGAAGTTAGCCCTCCCTGCAATTCGCCTTGTTCATTATCAGGTACTTCGTTGGAGATGATTCCCTGCAGTGCAGGACCTGCAAAACCTCCAAGACTGTATGGTATAATGGCAATGAACATTGAGAAACTATTCGGAGCAAAAGCCAGGGCAAGAAATCCTAAAAAATAAAAGCTTAACCCCATATACACCGTTCTGTTCTCTCCGATCCTGGGAATAACAACTCTGGTTAATCCTCCTTGCACGATTGCCACCAACAACCCCACGGCACCTAATGAAAGCCCCACCGTTAATACGTCCCATTCAAACTTAAGCATAGTATAATAGGTCCAGGTGCTTTGAGGAGCATGGCTTGACACATATAAAAAAAAGAATACGATGATGAGTCCCCGGACGGTTGGATATCTGCTGATCTGTTTTAGTGAACCGAGTGGGTTCGCTCTTTTCCAGTTGAAAAGTCGTCTGTTCTCTGTATTTAATGACTCAGGCAGTACAAAAAAGCCAAACAGAGCATTTGCAAGAGTTAGAGCAGCAGCACCATAAAATGGGATTCTGGAGCCAAATTCGCCAAGAAGTCCGCCGACTACCGGCCCGATAATAAATCCCAGTCCAAAAGCAGCACCAATGAGTCCAAAGTTTTTAGCTTTTTCTACCGGGGTGCTTATATCTGCTATATATGCACTTGCTGTTGTGAAACTTGCTCCTGTGATCCCTGA